>JALFJX010000007.1 GCA_022775905.1 Methanobrevibacter sp. | reverse complement strand
ATAGCATGGGGGTTATACCTGGTCTCGTTTCGATCCCAGTAGTGAAGTCCTTTTGTGTTTTGTTTGTGTACTATGGTTTTCTATGGGAATTTCATTTCGCTGCAAGCCTTCTATATTACAATTATTTACTTTACTTATTTTTAACAGATTTTTTTTATTATTGCTTAATACATCTATTGCATAATTTTGGTGATTTTTTTGAATATTAAGGTATTAGATACTACATTACGTGATGGTGAACAGA
Organism: Methanobrevibacter sp.; assembly: GCA_022775905.1. NCBI lineage: Archaea > Methanobacteriati > Methanobacteriota > Methanobacteria > Methanobacteriales > Methanobacteriaceae > Methanobrevibacter > Methanobrevibacter sp. Next base: position 23,471 of record JALFJX010000007.1, on the reverse strand, counting down.
CTCCGGGTGTTTCTTTAACTCCGTTAGAGAAATTAAGAATTGCAACAAAGCTTGATGAAATTGGTGTTGATTATATTGAAGCAGGTTCTGCAATTACTTCAGAAGGAGAAAGGGAATCCATTAAAAAAATTACTCAACAACGTTTTAATGCAGAAATTTTAAGTTTTTCCAGGCCATTAACAATTGATATTGACTATTGTTTAGACTGTGATGTTGATGGGGTTAACTTAGTTGTTCCAACTTCTGATTTACATATTTCTGCTAAATTAAATACCACTCGTGATAAATTAATTGATTTATCTAATACTGCAATTGATTACTGTAAAGATCATGGATTAGTTGTTGAATTATCTGCAGAAGATGCGTCAAGAACTGATATTGATTTTTTAAGGTCTGTTTTTTTGGATGGTATTGATCATGGTGCTGACAGAATTTGTGTCTGTGATACTGTAGGTATATTAACACCAGATTCTTCATTTGAACTGTTCAACAAATTAAATGATATTGATGTTCCAATTGCTACTCATTGCCATAATGATTTTGGCCTTGCTGTTGCAAATACTTTATCTGCCTTAAAAGGCGGTGCAACTGCATTCCATTCAACTATTAATGGTATTGGTGAGAGAGCAGGAAACACTTCTTTTGAGGAATGTGTTGTTAGTATTGACAGGTTGCTTCCGGACTTTTCAACAAATATAAAAATCAATGAAATTTATGATATTTCAAAACTGGTTGCAAGATCAACCGGTGTATATATTCAACCGAACAAGGCGATTGTTGGTGAAAATGCATTTGCTCATGAATCAGGCATACACTCAGATGGAATTATTAAGAATTCTGCAACTTATGAACCTATGACCCCTGAACTTGTTGGAAGAAAACGCAAGTTTGTTATAGGTAAGCATATGGGCACCCATGGACTTGACAACAGACTTAAGGAATTGGGTTTGAATGTTAATAAGACTCAGCTTCAACAGATATGCTGTGACATTAAGAATCTGGCTGATAAAGGTAAAACAGTTACTGATGTTGACCTTCAGGCAATTGCTGATAACGTTTTGGAAATAAATCATGAAGATAGAATTAAGCTTAATGAATTGACTATTGTTTCAGGAAATAATGTCATGCCTACTGCATCAGTTAAAATCACTTTTGATGATGATGAAATTTTAAATGCAGGTGTAGGTTTAGGTCCTGTGGATGCTGCAATCAATGCATTGAAATCATTGGATGTATTCAGTGATGTTGACTTGATTGAGTATCACGTAGATGCTATTACTGGTGGTACCGATGCATTTATTGATGTAATCATTAAATTGCAGAAAGGTGATAAGGTTGTATCCGCTCGCGGTACAGAACCGGATATTATCAATGCTAGTGTGAAAGCATATATTGCTGGTGTCAACAGACTATTGCGCGGTTAGGTGTTATGATGTACATGGAAAATATTCAAATATTAGGTTTTAAAGGATCAATCAATTCTATTGGAGAAACACTTGATTTAATTGATGAAATTAAGGAAGATGGTGAAATTATCCAGCTTCTTAATGCGGATTCAATAGTTTCAAAAAACCATATAATCCACGGTGTAAATCAGGCACTTCTTGCTTTTGAGAGGGGCGAAAATCTTGCTAAGGATTTGAGTGTTGAGATTGCACTTAGGTGTTCCGCCCAAAGACAGATTTCAAAGGCATTCAAAATATTGGGTTTAAAAGAAGGGCAAATGAATCTATGTGCCATTTTAATCAACAGCAAAGATCACACTTCCGAATTATCTGAAATCTTCAATTTGGATGACGGTGTTTTTGAATGTTATGATGAAAATATAATTAAAATTTATAAAATAAGTTCTCAAGAGTTGGAAAACATGTCTCTTGAGGAAATTGTCATTGATAGAATTACAAAGCTCACAGTAGATTATTAATTTCTATCTCTTCAATTATTTTATCCAAATACTCTTTTTCAAGGCAGCTGTAGTCAAGGTTTTTGATTTCAATTGCAATTGCCTTCTGTTTTATTCTATTGTAGTTTGGACATGTTGTGATGAACCCGCTTTTGTCTGTGGTAAGTGTCTTTTTCAAGTTCCAAGCAATTGACTTAGCATCATCATGTTGTATAATTACATTAATGCCTCTTTTATCAGCATGTAATACATTTGGAATGTATTTTTTTAAGTAGTTTGTTGCATTTACTGTAAGATCTAATTTTTCTGAAACATTATCAAGTTCACTATCTATACCACTACATACAATTTCCGATGTTTTGCTTAATTTCTGTGGCATTGATGTTTTTTTGAAAATTTCAGAATTGTCTGTTGCAATAAAACCGCCCTGACCAACATTGATAATCTTGGGTGATCCTGTTGATGCCAATATTATGTCTGAATATTTGCCAAGTCTGTTTTCACTATCTCCGATTCCTGCAGAGGCGTCCTCTATTGTTATAATATTTTTGTCTTTGCAGCATTCAGCAATTGCTTTTGTGTCCTGCTCTGCACAGTATCCTGCAAAGCTTGTGTAAATCAATGCTGAGTTTTCTTTGATGTCCAATTCATCCAAATATTCAGTGTTTATAAGTCCCAAATCAGTCTTTAATGTAATCACGTTCTTGTTCAGGAATTTTGCAATCTGTTTAAATCCATGCCATCCCCCTTGGTCTGGAACTATGATATCTCCATTTACTGACGCAAGTGCTATGAAAATACTGTTGTTTCCGCTTGTAGTGATTTTAACTTCATCTTTTCCGGTTAATTTTCTTATTTTTTCAATGCAACTCTCTTCAAAGTTGGTACTGGAATTTCCCAATGCAACTTCAGACATTATTTTTCTTGTTTTTTCAGAGGGGGTTTTAAATTTAAACATAATTATCCACTTTTAAAGTACATGTCAAGGGTAGTCTGCTTTGTGTGAAGCATTTCATTCATCAATGTTCCCTGTTTCACATATCTGCTTATTGGTATTCTAAGCTTTGTTCCGGCATATTCAAGGCATTTTTCCAGGGTTTCAAATTCCAAATAAGGTCTCTGCATTGCCTCTTTGATGTTTTCTCTTACATTGAAAACACCTAAAGGCACGTATCCGTCATATGCCTCTCTTAGAATTAATAGTCCTGACTGCTTTTTGATTTGCATTAAGTAATCTAAAACTGCCATTTTAGCAGTGTAATAGCATCCTCCAACAATTGAATACTCTTTTTTACCTCCATTGGTTTCATAGTCAGAGAAAATTAACTCTTCATTCTTCATAAGTTTGATGAATGCCTCATACCATTCGTATTGCCATTCTGTAGGAGTTAAAATGATTACATAGTAATTGTTCAGTGCACCAAACTCAAAGACTCTGTAGGTATCGAGCCTTTCAAATTTTCTAACCTCTTTCAAGAACTGGTCTGCAAGTGTTGAATCGCATGCTGTAATTGACCATCTTGTCGGTACGAGCCTTCTCTTGTTTTTGGTTCCTATTGCTCCAACTGAAAATGCCTTCTGCATAGCTGTAAAAGGAACCTCCTTATTGTGCAGGTTGACAATAGCTTCTGTTGACTTCAGGTCTGTGTCATAGAATGTCTTTTCAAGCTGCCTGTCCCATTTGACTGCATCTATATCAAACTTTTCAATGACAGCACTCGGGCCGTGTGGCATGCTGTCCTCGGTAAGCATTGATCCGGTTGGTCTTCTTCCGAAAGTTGCCTCACTGTCTATTGATTTTGATGCAAGAGAGATGTCCTGAAGCTTTTCAATGAAAGGGTTTTCCAAATCATCAATCTTGATTAACTGTTTTCCCCTTACAAGGTTCATCCTGTAGTTGATGATTTCATCCTGTGTCTTGTTCTGACCAATCCACTCTTCAGGAGTGTCCATGATTGATGTGTCTCCCATCTGGGAACTCATCATAGGTCCTGCATAGACTTTGGGATATGACCATCTTCCGATAAACACTGATGGGGGTGTGGTTCCTTCAAGATTTTTCCCAACCTTGACAGATTTCATTTGGATTTGTTCTGTCAGTTTGGCAAGGTAAGCATTTTTAGTGGTTTTCATTTTATCTGGTTTAAAAAAAGTAAAAAAGAAAAATACTATTGGGTAATAGTATTTAACAGAATTCGATGGTTGCAGGTGGTTTGTCACTTACGGATAAAGCGACATGGGTAACTTCAGAGATTTCTGAGGTAATTCTTTTTGAAATGGTTTGAACAACATTCCAAGGAAGTTCAGCAACAGATGCAGTCATAGCGTCAATTGAGTTTACAACTCTTACTACAACCAAGTATCCGAAGTCTCTTTGGTCTCCTTTAACACCGGTAACTTTGGTGTTGGTCAATACAGCAAAGTATTGCCATACATCTTTGTCGATTCCTGCAGCTTCAATTTCATCACAAACGATTTTGTTTGCTTTTCTACATACTTCAACGTTTTCACGGGTGAGTTCACCAACAACACGTACACCAAGACCTGGTCCTGGGAAAGGTTGTCTGTATACAGTAGTGGCAGGTAAGTCTAATTCGTCACCGATTTCCCTTACTTCGTCTTTGTACAAGTCACGGATCGGTTCGCATAATTCGAGTTCCATTCCGCTTGGAAGTGCCAAGTTGTGGTGAGATTTGATTTCACCTTTGGTTTCAATCCAGTCGGGTGCAATGGTTCCTTGAACTAAGAATTTAGCACCAGATTTGATTGCTTCTCTTTCAAATACGTCAATGAATACTTTTCCGATGATTTTTCTTTTTTCTTCAGGATCTTCAACGCCAGCAAGAGCATCCATAAATTCATCAGATGCATCAACAAACTTGAAGTTTAATCTGTCTTTGAAAGTGTTGGTTACTTGTTCAACTTCTCCTTCTCTTAAAAGACCGTGGTCAACAAAAACAGCAGTTAAGTTGTCACCGATTGCTTCCTGTACGAGAACAGAACATACTGAACTGTCTACTCCACCGGACAATGCAATGATCGCTTTTTTGTCACCAATTTGATCTTTGATTTTTTGAATGGATTCTTCGATAAATTCTTTTGGGCTTAACATTATAATTCCTCGTCTTCCTCTTCTTCGTAATCTTCAATTAACTGTTTAATAATTGCTTCAAGGCCATTGTCATTTCCTGATTCAATAGCTTCAAAGATTTCATCAAATTTAACGTATTTTTCTAATTTCACGGATTTTTGACCAATACCTGAAATTCTAAAACCGTATTCTTCATCTCCAATAGGGATGTTGATGAATTGTTTTTTTAATCCTGTTTTGAATTCGTTTGCTTTATCTCTTAAATCATCAGCATTATCAATCATTTTCGCACCTATCTTTACAGATTTTATAAAAATTATTAAAAATTACTTCTCCTTTTGGAGTGTGATGTACTTCAGGGTGGAACTGTATTCCATATACATCTTTATCTTTATGTTTAAATGATTCAACATCGCATAAGTTGGAACTAGCCAAGACTTCGAATTCTTCAGGAACTGTTTTAACTTCATCCTTGTGGGATGACCAAACATCGATTTCAGGAGCTAGACCTTCAAATAAGTTTTCATCATTTTTAATGTCTATTTTAACTTGAGCATAACTTTCAGTTTCAGAAGTGCTTACTTCTCCACCATATGCTTTAGCAATTAACTGATGGCCAAGACAGATTCCGAGTATTGGAATGTCAAAGTGTTTGATGTACTCTTCACTTAAACCTGCACCTTCAATTGATGGTCCTCCACCTAAAATTAATCCGATAGGATTTTCAGCTTCAATTTCCTCAATGGATAATTCGTTTGAAACTAGTTTAGCTGGAATTTTTAAGTATTGTAAACTTCTAGCGATTCTGTGATTATATTGGCCTTTGTTATTAATTACTAAAATTGTCATCTTATGCTCCATTAAAATATAATGATATTATTTTTAGTTTTTTTATTTATTATAGTTTATTGAAAAATTTATATATTAAATAAAATAAATCAATCTTATATGGAACTTAAAGATTTAATATTCGTTATTGCTGCAATTTTAATAGCAGTAGTTTTACTTAAAATATTCTTTTGGCTGTTGCCGGTACTTGTAGTGTTATTAATAGCATTTTTTATCTACATTTATTTGCAAGAACATTACTGAATATCTTCAAATGCGGAAGTTGCAGCGACTGCACCTTCCCCACAAGCTACAACCCACTGTTTTAAGCCAACACAGACATCACCAACGGCATATACATAGTCAATGTTAGTTTTTTGAGCTTTGTCAGTTATGATATGTCCTGATTCATCCAGTTTCACGTTTAGCTGATATGCCAAATCAGTATGCGGCATGTATCCTACGCTTACGAACACTCCATTAGTTGGAAGTTCACTCAATTTTCCTGTTTTTGTGTCTTTTAATACAACAGACTCCACAAGCATGTTTCCTTTTATCTCTTCAACGGTTGCGTTCATTATTGTTTTTATTTCATTTTCTTTTATTTTGTCCTGTAAGTGCTTTTGAGCCCTGAATTCATCCCTTCTGTGAATAAGGGTAACGTTTGCTCCAAGGTTTTTGAGGTATAATGCTTCCTGAAGTGCACTGTTTCCTCCACCCACCATTACAATGTCACGTCCGGCAAAGAAAAATCCGTCGCAGGTAGCGCAGTAGCTAACTCCTTTTCCTCTAAATTCTTCTTCTCCTTTTGCACCTAACTGTCTGTGTGAGCTTCCGGTTGCAAGAATTATTGTTTTGGATTGGTATGTTTCCTTGCTGGTCTTAACTGTGAATCTGTATTCACCATCTTCCTTTGTGATTTCCTCAACGCATTCCATTTCCTTTAACTCACAGTTCTTTATGGCCTGTTCCTTCATCTTTTCTACAAGTTCAAGACCTGAAATCATGTCATATCCTGGATAGTTTTCCATTGCAGGAACCTCACGGCCCAGGCCTCCTGCCATGTCCTTGTCCAAAATTAAATTTCTAGTTCCCTGACGGCCTGCATAAATTCCAGCGGTCAATCCGCCAGGTCCGGCTCCGATAATAATAATATCATATTGATTCATGTTAAAAACCTCTAATTGTATATTAAGTCAAATGATAATTAAAATTATGTATAGGATTTATTGCATTAATCTTCATGAACTTCTAGTGGATTGCTAAAACAGATGGAATGCTTGTTTTTATTAAACACTTTCTATTAAACCAAATGGGTTTATACTGAAAACGGCGCTCAAGCTATTTATAGATGTTATCAACAAACAGAAAAAGATTTTATTGTACCAATTGAAAGTTTTTCTAAAGATATTAAATAAATATTTTTTATATTAATATCTAAAGGAGGTAAATTATCATAAGAATAATCAACTATCTTATTAATTAGTGTAAACCTTTTAATCTTTTTTCTTTTGCTTTTTTTAAGACTTCTTCTGCGGATTGATTTTCATGAGCTCCTTCACGCAGCAGCATCAATAGTTTGTGATAATCATGAGCCAGTAAATCGTAGCGGGATATCCATTCACTCAATTCCATGCTCCTTACCCAATCAGTTACTTTAGATTCACTCCCGAACATTATTTTTGCAACATGGAAATATTCATTTTCAATAATCTTGTTTTCACATTTTCCCAAATATATTGCATAAGTTTTACCCGGAAGATATTCAATGTCTGATGCCTTTGAACATTCTTTTGGAGTATCTTTATCATCTGCAACGTAACCTATCAGCATATCATCCAAATAAACTACCAGATTAGGTACAAATTCTCCTCCCCAATCTTTTTTCTCTATTTTAAGTACATCCCCTTTTTTGAAAAATTCTTTTGGAGAATCCATTAATTCTGTATCAAAAGCCATTAGATTTTCTTTACCTATTTTCTCTAATGTTGCACTTCCCAAATTTGAACTGCATTCCATAATATCTACCTTAAATCACCATATCCTTTAACGAGAACAATTGAATAAATTAAATATTGTCTGTTTCATTTCTTATTTCTTCTAATCTTTTGTGCAGGTTGGAGCATGTTCCGTCTTCTCTACATTTATCTTGCATGTATGTATCACCGGCATGACGGTCTGACCTTTTAATGAAAGTGAGTATTGTCACTATTTCCGGAAAAGTTAATTTTTCTTTTGATAACTCTAGAAAATCTCTTTTACTATATTTATTTTCTATTTCACGTAAATTTTTCATGTAATTAAAATCGATAACCATTGATTTACAATTATGGCATATTAATTCCCCTTCTTTTAATGTTTCATCACAAAAATGACATTTCATAAAATCACCATATTTTTTATTTGACTATTCTCCCAATATGGAATTGTATATCTGCATATCTATCCAAATATAATAAATAGCTTCCTTGAGCAATATCTTCAATTTTATCTTGCAGTTCAGATGCTGATGAGGTTAATTCATATTTTGTATAATCTTTATTTGCTACATAACCTATCTTTTCATTTTTAGCATATACTGCAATTGCATCCTTATCAAATTCATTATCCGGTTCCTTAACAAGTTTTAACGGCATGCCTGAAGTAAGAGTTATATTATTTCTATAAAACTTCCTTCCTGTTATTGTAAACAGTTCAAATTTATCATATCCTTTCAAAGTTTCAAGATTGCGTTGGAATTTATTTTCATAATCTATATAAAAATTAATACTGTCTCTCATTCTAAGATATTTATTGATATCTTCCTCACTATCTCCAGGAAGAGCATTCATTGCCTTTATGATTTTATTTTCTGCTTCTTTCAGTTTATTTAATCCGTTTGGTAATTCTTTTGACTCTTCAAGTAATTGATGTGACCAACTCAACAGCATTCTGGCCTTGTTTTCATAAACCAACTTCTGTGGAGATAATTCGAGTGATTTGTTATAGCATTTTTCAGATTCGGCATATCTTTTCATGCCTTCAAGAATAATTGCTTTTCTGTTCCAGTTGTTTGCATGTCTGTCATTTAAATCTAATGCTAAGTTAATATAGTGAAGTGCTTCTTCCTCTTGGAACTCCATATAATGATTCCAAGCTTTTTTTGAGTATTCATTTATCTTGCGAGTTGTTAAATCAACTTCAATACCCTTGTGATGCTCTTTCTCATCATCGTGACCGTGACCCCAGTTCTGGGCATCCATCCAACCGTCTCCCCAATCTACTGGATCTCCTATATGCCATTCATTCATAAAAATCCCTTATTGTTTTAGTATTAATCATTATTAATGTTAAATATCTTATTTACTTTCTAATATCGATAAGTTATTAAATCAGTTACATGGATCCATTCATCAACCAGATTCCACAATTCTGACAGAATCCCATAATATCTCATCCAATTATCTCAACTTATACAATTTTCTTTCTTTGACTATTTCAACTATTTCTTCTGCAGATCTATTATTTTCAGCATATTCATATATCAAGTTTAACAATTTAACATAATCCCTTGCCTGCAAATCGAAACGGGATATCCATCCGCCTATTTCATAGTTTTCAGAATGTATTTCTTTTGGTTCATTTTTAGATATTATTTGAGCTATGTGATATTTGTGGAAGTTGTTGTCAGTATATGTGCCCAGATATCTGGCATATGTTTCACCAGGAACATATTCAATATCGGATGCATTTGAGCATATGTCTGCCACAGTAAATTTATCATCTGCAACAATCCCAATTACATCATCACATAAGTAGACCGCAAAGGATGGCAAAAATTCTTCTCCCCAATCTTTTTCTTCTATTTTAAAAACTGTTCCTTCATCAAATTCCTTTGGAGAATTAAAATTGTCCGTATCAATAGTAATTAAATCTTTTTTGAATTCTTGTAATTTTTTTAATATGTTTACATCATATTCTATCAAATTTATCACCCTGAGAAATAACTCAAAATCGAATAATAATATTTATTCTTAATTGTCTTTCCTTTCCAGTTCATCCAATCTTTTCTGATAGCATTCCAATAATTTTATAGCATTAAATGTATATTTTTTATTGAAATGGCCAATGCAATATTTAAGATGTTTAATCTCTTTTTTATATTCATTAATATCTTTGCTAGGATAGCTTCTTTTGCTTTTACGTTTTTCCAGTAGTTTTTCAAGGCGGAAAATTTCTTCAAATGCCTTATCTGATTTTTTCTGATAATGACCTAAATGCAAACGCAGATGACTGAGTTCAAAAACTTCTTTATGGCTTTGAATTTTAAGTTTCAGATATCCTGGATTTCTTTCCCTTAATTCCTTATCTTTTCTTTCTTTCTCTTCACGTTCAATCCGTTTATTATTAAGTTCTTCAAATTTTTTTTTGATTTCTTCTCTTTCTTTATCTTTTTCAGTTAATCCTCTTTTTTTATTCAGACGTTCTTTTCGCTCCAGTGAATCTCTTCTGAAACGTTCCTGCGTTTCAAAGTCCATATTGCAGATTCTGTCAACCATATCATATTTTTTGTTGGCTTCATCATTGTTCGGTTCGCAATACAGAACTGCTTTGTAACATTTTCTTGCTGCAAAATAATTGCATTCCTCTTTATATTTATCTCCAAGTTCCATTTTCTCTTTAACATACTTATCAACTTGGAATTTAGCCAGTTTCCGGTAGCTTTCTGCAATATCTGATTGTCCTGAAGCTTCATATGCATTGGCCAGAGCAACGTTTAATCTTGAAATCTTTACTTGAGATTTTGAAGATCTGTTTTCTATTATGTTTAATTCCCGCCTATATGAAACAATTGCTTCTTCATATCTTCCCATGCGATATGCCAAATTGGCATGCCCTTCAAAGACATCCGGGATATTACTGAAGCGAATGCATAAATCCTTCCAATATGTTAATGCATAATTCTGATTTCCCAATGCTTCATATTCTTTTGCTATTAAAATCATGACAAAACTATTGTCAATACCATTTCTTGCTTTTTCATAATAATCTATCGCTTCTGAATGATTGCCTCTGCGAGAACATTCCTCTGCTTTTCTAAGATAATGTTGGTATTCACTATCATTATATGAACTGCTAATTTTCTTGTCATCATCATCTTGTCCATGACCCCAGTTCTGAGCATCCATCCAGCCATCTCCCCAGTCTACAGGATCGCCAATATGCCATTCATCCATAGTAATCACGTTTATATTGTTATGATTTGTATGTATAATATTATATAACCACAACTTAATAATATCTATGTTTTTAATATAAAAAAAGAATAATAAAAAAATTAATCGAGAATTATATTTTTAGATACTGCTTCGCCTTTATCTGTTTGGCGATATAATCTACCTTTTCTAACTTCTGGATTAATACATTCAACCAAGTCATGTTCTTTTAATTGCCTTAATGTATTCGAAATATGATTCTGAACAATCCCAGTGTCTTTAGCTATTTGAGAAGGCATTTTTGCATATTAGATAATGATTTTAATACTTTACTCCTATATTGGGACTTTTCAATATACTCAATTGTTGCTTTCATTAGTATCTGCTCCTTCATATATATTTTAGATTAATTTGTAAATAAAATTTCTTGCATCAATTATTACTCCAATATCATAACCTTGTTTGAGAGTTTCAAGAAATTCTGATGCTGTTTTGTAGTTAATGTTTTCAATGTCACTGATTCCATTTATTATGCATTCACATGATAATTTCATTTCATCAACAATAACATCACGTAAGCCATTTTTAAGACTGATTTCGTCATTATTAATGATATTGAGTATGTCATAGGTTTTTGAAACGTTTTCATAATGTTTTTTAACCTCAACATTCCAGCTCATTCAAATCACCTATTCAATCCTCACCAATTTAATAATATCAGACAATTGCTTTGTTTCATAAACATTCATTGATTTAACTAATTTTATAATTGACTCTTTACCAAATTTGTTAATCAAATCCCATTCAAACTCATCTAAATCATAATTAAATCCGTCATGATATTGCCAATGGTAAAATTCATCATTTTTATCAATGAAAAAAGAAACCCTCATCTCGTTTCTGATAATAAAATTAAATCCGTACATCTCAATCACCTAAAAAATAGATATTGTGATTATTTAAAATCACAAATGCAAGTAGTACATTTTTTGTAGTATTTATCAGATAACATCAATTTAATCCAATCGACTAAATCTTCTTCACTTCTTGCAGCATGCTGGAAGATTTCATAATGGCCGCATTTCATTTTCATCATGTAAATGCTGTTAAAAGCAAAGGTTGCGTATTTAGGGTCTTCTTTTTCCGATTTTTTCGTGAAGTTCTCTGCATTGTTCCCATTTAGCGACCATTTCAGCGTTAGGTGCTTCAGCAATTAATTCATCATAATTTGGAATGTATCCAAATTCATTTTTGTTTTCTTCAGTCATTTTTACATATTGAATTTCCATATCTTTTGTATTTAAAATCATGTTCGGCAACTCCTTTAATTTTACTTTTGAGACTCATTCGTTCTATGTTTAATAGATTGAACGACATAACATATAAATATGTTCATTAAAATAGCTGCAATATCTTAAAAATAAAAAATGAGCAGTTTTGTTAGTCTGCTCATAAAACAAGTAATTAAAAGTTCTTTATTTATCTTCGCGAAATATTTTTTCAATACCTGCAAATATTATTATTCCAAAATAAGAGGACAATACTACAATTAGCACATAAGTAAACATACGCTATCCTCTCAAACCACTTATTATTGCATTTATAACTAAAAATATTACAATGGTAGCACACCACCATAATAAACCAGTTAAACCAACATAGGAAGATATTGCTCCAGCTACTACAGCAACTGCAATTATTCTAATTAATATTATGAAGAGTACAAATGCAAAATACCCAATTATTCCATAAGTCTCCAAATCTAACATAATACAATTCCTCTCATTTCACAAAGAATTCCTTCAACTTTACTTTGATCCCAATTGTTTTTTCTCAATTGCTGCACCATAAATTTGGCTTCAGATTCTTGTTTAAATCTGCAAAATATTACTCTTTTACCATTAATTTTCTTTTTAACTACATAGCTACCATTTGCGCAAGTGTAGTTTTTAGGTTTGATTTTATTTTCTTCAATAATATGAGATATTTGGGTTAAATCCCAATTGACCTCTTTACATAATGAAACTATCATTTGTGCAGTTTTTTCATCAGCAAATCTTCCAACTAAAATTGTTTTGCGGCCGAATTGTTTTTTTACTATAAATTCACCATTTTTATTTTTGGTGTAGAATTTTGCACCTGTGGCATTCATATGACGAGGAGTACTAATATCTCCATTATCTAATGCTTTCCTTCTTAAATTTGAATATTGTCTGCTATTTAATCCATTTAATCTTTTTATGTCTTCTCCAGTGATTTCAGGATTATTGTAACTATTTACAAATTCTTCATATATACTAATCATATTTATCAGCTCTTTTTTTCAATATTTTTAATATATTATTTTCTTTCCTTCTTAATTCACGAATAATTAGTTTTGTGTCAGTTATCTCTTGAGATATGACATTATAATTTAATCCAACTTGCACATGTTCCGGTTTTAGTATATATTCACCTCTTGCGTTGAGTTTTGGTACTCTTGTTAATCTTCCACATATGAGCAATATTTCAGTTATCTTTGTTGGCGAATGTCGGACAATATTTTAAAGTAGTCTTGTTTTCTTTGATTTAGACTCTCTAATATATTCAACTCATAAGATATTTGGCGACATAATTGCTCGAGTTTTTGATTTGATGGCACCCACAAGTCACACTGTGATTTGTTTTTACAGAGATGATGGTTTGGGTAGCAATCGCATTTTATCATGGTTAAAAAGATATTCAAATCAATACATGTCTATGATAATAATGGTTTGAGATTCTGCGAATTCAAATATTCTGATAGTGGTGTGGGATTGCCTGATGATTTTGATTTGGATAATGTCACATCTTTAGGATGGATTATCATCAAATCACTGATTGGTCAATTGGATGGTGAATTTGAACTGTTCAATGACAATGGTTTTAATCTGGTTATGAAATTCCCAATCAATTAATTATTTTTTTTAAAAAAAAGTATAATGCATCCTGATGGATGCATTTGTGTTTAAAATTCAATTCCCGGTGTATGGGCTTCTTTTTCACCGTTATAGACATCAGCATCAACTGAATCGTTTTTGAATGCAACGATAATAGTACAGATTGCATCTCCAGTAATGTTTACAGCTGTTCTGAACATGTCTAACAAGTGATCGATACCGAAAATCATACCGATTGCTTCTACTGGTAATCCAATTGAATTGAATACCATTGTAAGTGTAATAAGTCCTACTGAAGGAACTCCTGCGGTTCCGATGGATGCCATTACTGCGGTAAAGATTACTGTAATAAGTGCAGTAAGTCCTAAATCCATACCATAAGCCTGTGCTGCAAACATAACTGCACAACCTTGCATAATAGCAGTACCATCCATGTTGATTGTAGCTCCGAGAGGGATTGTAAATGAGGAGACTTCTGATTCAACACCCATTTCGGATAGTTTTTCCAAGTTTAAAGGGATTGTTGCATTGGATGTTGAGGATGAAAATGCAAAAAGCATAACTGATGCAAACTTCTTGAAGAACCTGACAGGATTGAATCTTGTAAAGAATACAAGTAATGACGGATAAACAATGAAAGCCTGTATTGCAAGACCTATAAGTACACATAATACATATTTTCCTATTGGCAGTATACCATCAAATCCAAGGCCTGCAAATGTCCTTGCCATAAGACAGAATACACCGATTGGTGCGACTTTCATAACAAGGGAAGTCAACTCCATCATGATGTGATTTCCTTGCTCAAAGAATTCATTGACCAATTTAACTTCATCCCTTAATTTAGCCAAGATGATTCCTATTAATAATCCGAAAATGATTACCTGGAGCATGTATCCGTTTGCAAGTGAGTTCAATGGATTTTCAGGAATCATATTTAAGATTGTATCGGTCATTGTCTGATTCAATGTTGCATTGACTGCTTGACCTGACATGCTCATGTTCATGCCAGCACCAGGCTGGATGAGTGTACCGATTGCAAGAGCAATTGTAACTGCAACTGCAGTGGTAATCAAATAAATGACGATTGTACGACCGCCGATTGTACCGATTTTTCTGATATCTGAAATTGAAGCCGCTCCAACAACAATGGAACAGAAAACAAGTGGTACAACAAGCATTTTCATTAATCTGATAAACCCGTTACCACCTAAATAGAATATATTATCAATTAAAATAGTGTCCTTGATAAATGGATTTGTTACAAAGAAGTTTAGGAACAATCCAACGAATATACCTAAAACCATTCCAATTAAAATCCAGTTACTGAGACTGATTTTTCTTAGTTTACTTAACATTTTTTCCCTATACTTTTTTATTACTTTATAATTATTGATTTTATATTTATAAAATGTTTTGTTTATTTTAAATTTTCAAGGGTATTGTTTAATAAAAATTTAAATAATGGATTATACTTTATTAATTTTAAAATTAGTGTTATTTTATTCATTTATGTTCTAATTGGAATAGTTTATTTGAGTAATTGTTATTTTTTAATGATATTTTTTAATTATAAATGAACAAATTTATTGATAATTTATTTTGGAAGTGTAATAATAAGTTTATTTTTTTGGATTAAGTGATTATCTGGTGCTTGTTTCAATAGTATCTATTTATATTATGAATTTTAGATAGTTCCATATTCATATATTGGATGTGATGATATGTTAAGAAAAGTAACACATCAAATTAAAGGTCAAAAGGATGTCGGTGCATCCGGAATACATTTCATACGTGCTTTGGATGAAGAAACAACCAAGATATTTGATCCGTTCTTGAGATTGGATGTTTTTGACAGTTCAAATCTTGATGAATACATTTCTGGTTTTCCAACTCGTCCTCACAGAGGTCTTGAAACAATAACTTTTGTAAGCAAAGGTCAAATGCGCCATGGAGACCATCTTGATACTGGTGCTACAATCTATAACGGTGAAGCCCAATGGCTTACCGCAGGATCCGGTGCCAAGCATGAGGAATATCCTGGAGGAGAATCTCTTCTTGCAACACAGCTCTGGCTCAACATGCCTGCAAAGGATAAAATGACTGAACCTCCAGCATACCACAGCATAACAAATGATGAAATCATGGAATTTCCGTTTGATGGAGGAGTTTTACGTTTAGTAACTGGTGAATATGAAGGAGTAGAAGCATGGCAGGGCAAAATACTGTCCTGTTGATTTCTATGACATTCACACGGATGCAAATTCAAGTGTTACAGTTCCTGTTAAAGACGGGTGGTCTGCATTTGCATTTCCATTGGCCGGCGATGCAATCATAAGCGGAACCGAAACAGAGGAACAGACTGCTTCAAAGCTGGATGATGAGGGAGATTACATAACAATCGAAACAAAGGATAATAATGCAGAAGTATTGGTATACAGCTCAAAAAGGCTTGATGAACCTATAGCATGGAGGGGACTCATTGTAATGAACACCGAAGAGGAACTTGATCAGGCTTTTGAAGATTTAAAGAATGGAAATTTTATTAAATAGGTGAAAAACATGTCAAAACAAGAGGAACTTGAGAAAAAAGGATACAAAACATATTCAAATGAAGAAATAAATGTTTTCTGGAATCCTGAATTGTGCCAACATGCTGGAGAATGCATAAGAGGAAACAGTAAAGTCTTTGATGCTTCAAGAAGGCCTTGGGTCGACATTTCCGCAGCACCATCAAAGGAAATTGCAGAAATCATCGACAGATGTCCGTCAGGAGCATTACTGTATGAACTCAAATAATATTGAAATAAAGTTTGAAGCCAAAAACAATCAGAGCGTTGCATATGATGGTAATAATGCCATAGGCAGGTGCAAATTCGCAAGGCTAAATGGACAGTGGGTAATCACCCTGACCGATGTTGAAAACATTTTTCATTGTCGGACTGGGTCAGGTCTACTTGGGACTGACTAAGAAAGGAATTCTCCTATTCTTCGGTGCAATCGTTTCAGGAGTCTTAATGCTGATTTTAATCGGATGGATTACATGGCTTCTTGTATGGGGTTATGCAATATATGATGCATACAAATTCGCAGAAAAAATGAACATGGGAATTGCCGTTGAAGATAATATAGATATTCATAACTTATTTTGGTGGTAAACCTAAGATGTTTACTGCTTTCTTTTTTTTAAAAATATTAAAATATAACTTGTGTGTAACATTATATTAACTGGTCTTATTTGAGGTGTTAATATAGACAATAATAAAATCATAATATTACTTTTGGGAATAATTGTAGCTATTCTCTTAGTGGGATTGGCTATTGTGGTATCTGATTCAATCAAGGAAAACTCAGCAATTGAAATCAAAAGCAATGAAATTACACAGGGAAGCAACTTCAAATTTCAGCTTACAGGTCCAATGGACTCACAAAACGTTGAAATTATACTTAAGGATGAAAACAATAATGAAACTTATTTTACAGTAAAAACAGATTCAAATGGAAATGGAAAACTGAAAATAGATGAATCTGGCAAATATGAAGTGACAGTTAAATATTCCGGCAATTCCGATTTCAAGGGATGTGAAGTTTCAGATGAAGTGACTGTAAAAGCCACAACAAGCGAAGTATCTGAAGACTTTGGAGGAAGTGAAATCCACACAATAACAATGACTCCAAAATTCGATGAATATACATCAAAAACAGTCGGAGAATACACAGTCACAGCAATGAAATGGAGCGGAACAACCGTTGGGGGACTGGACATTACATTATCCAAAAACGGTCAAATGATGGACAAGAATTCCTACCTCTCAAGAGGTCACGTTTTAATGGATGGACAGTGGAAATGGACCAACTGGGCTCACGGTGAAGAGGATGGAACACATCATAGGTATCCAGTAAGCAGTGATGTTGTTGTAGATGAAATAGAAGTTCAATTTTAGAAGGGGAAAATATTGAAGATAAAAATATTATCATAATTTTGGTTGCAGTCATAATTATTCTTGCAGTAGCTGTTGGAGTAATGTATTTTCAATCAATGAATGTATCAGAGCAAAGCATTGTAAAAATCACAAGTGATAATGCTCTTTATGAAGGAAATGATTTGTCAGTTGAATTGTCTGATTTAAACAAAACTCCAATTTCCGATGCTGATATAGATATTGTCATTAAAGATAAAGATGGTGATATTGTCGTTAATGGAATGGTTAAAACTGATTCAAAAGGCAAAGCTAAATTGAATCTTGATTTGAGTAAAGGCAAATATGATGTTGAGGCCATATTTAATGGAAACGATAATTTCACTTTAAGCAATGCAACTCAGAAATTGACAATTGAAGAAGTAAAAACAGAAACTGTTTCATCAAATGATTATCCTGAATATAGTGCTGATCTGGGATATTACAGATCAACAGGGATTACTGATGGTGAATTTGCTGTTGTTGAATTGGCAAGTGGCCGTCAGGTGGTAATTGCCGGTGATGGGTACTATGAGTATAATGGTAAGGACGCACAGGGATATATCATAACTGGTACTTTCCTGGGTCATGGTGGTCAATCAATAGCAGGGTAGGTGCATTAGTGCCTACTATTTTTTCTTTTTTTGTAAATTAAGTTATTTTTCATACATTTTTATTTTCATTGTTTTTAGTAAAACTTAATAGCATATTTTTTCATAAATATAATTAATATAAAGTTGTGTTTATTTGATTATATTGTATTTTAGGGGTTGATTTTATTTCAATTTATAATGAAGATGTATATGAAGATTCCATCCTTAATCTGCTGCAGGATTTAGGTTATACTTATTATAGTGGTTATGATGTTGAAAGGGATTATAAAAATCCATTATTTGTCAATGATTTGGATAATCTGTATTCAATTAATCGAGATTCAAGCAGAATAGCTATTGAAAATGCTATTAAAAAGGTACAGGACTTTGGAATTGCAAGTGTCGCTGAAAAAAATGAAAGATTCAATAATTATCTGCAGAATGGAATATCTGTAAATTATTGGGAAGACAATCAGGAAAAATCCACATTAATCAAATTGGTTGATTGGGAAAATTTGGAAAATAATAGATTTACAGTTATCAATCAATGGACTGTTGTTGAAAAGGAAACCAAACGTCCGGATATTATAGTATTTCTCAACGGATTTCCAGTTGTTGTAATGGAGCTAAAATCTCCTTCAAGAGAAGATGCAGATGTATCTGAAGCATATAATCAACTACAAAAATACAAGCAGGTCATTCCATCACTTTTTACTTACAATTCTTTTTGTGTTATGAGTGATATGGCAATTACAAAGGCAGGAACAATCACTTCATCAGAAGACCGTTTTATGGAATGGAAAACAACTGATGGAAGCTATGAATCAACTCAATTTGCAGATTTCACAACATTTTTTGAAGGAATATTCGAAAAAAACAGATTCCTTGATATATTAAAAAACTTCATTACTTTTTCAAACGATTCAACTAAAAAGATTAAGATTTTAGGAGCATATCACCAATATTTTGCTGTTAATAAGGCAGTAGAATCAACTCTAAAAGCTATTAACAGTGACCACAAGGCAGGTGTGTTCTGGCACACTCAGGGAAGTGGAAAAAGCTTATCCATGGTGTTTTATGTAAACAAGCTTCAAGAAAGACTTGAAAGTCCAACATTTGTGGTCATCACTGACCGTAATGACTTGGATGATCAACTGTTTACACAATTCAGCAAATGTAGTGATTTCTTAAGACAGACTCCGCAGCAAGCAACAAGCATGAAAAATCTAAAGGAATTGCTCAATGACAGAAAAGCCAATGGAATATTCTTTTCAACAATGCAAAAGTTTGATGAATATGATGAATCATTAACTGAGAGAAATGATGTAATTGTAATATCTGATGAAGCACATCGTAGTCAATATGGGCTTGAAGAGAAAGTAGATCCAAAAACAGGTGAAATAAAAATTGGTGCTGCACGTAGAATACGCAATGCACTTCCGAATGCAACATATATTGGATTTACCGGAACACCAATCTCAAGGTCAGACAAATCAACAAGAGAAGTGTTCGGTAACTACATTGATATTTATGATATGACACAGTCTGTAGAAGATGGTGCAACAGTACCAATCAGCTATGAAAGCCGTATTGCAGATATTAAATTGGATGAAACTATTTTGGATGAAATTGATAAAAAATACTGGGAATTAAGAGAGCAAGCTGAGGAATATAACATTGAGAGAAGCAAAAGAGAACTCAGTAGGATGGAGGCATTGCTTGGAGCACCAGAAATCATTGATGACATATGTACTGATATTGTAAATCACTATGAAAACAATCGTGCAATGGAATTAACCGGTAAGGCGATGATAGTTGCATATTCAAGACCAATTGCAATAAAAATGTATAAAAAAATATTGGAACTTCGTCCGAATTGGGATGAAAAAGTAAAAGTGGTAATGAGTGGTTCCAATAAAGACCCGGAAGACTGGCATGAAATCATTGGAGACAAATCATATAAAAAAGGACTTGAAAAGAAATTCAAAGATGATGACGACCCAATGAAAATAGCTATTGTAGTTGACATGTGGCTTACAGGATTTGACGTGCCCTCACTTGCAACAATGTATGTCTATAAACCAATGAAAGGACACAACTTGATGCAGGCAATTGCTCGTGTTAATAGAGTATTCAAAGATAAAGAAGGTGGACTTGTAGTTGACTACATTGGTATTGCATCAGAACTTAAAAAAGCAATGAGTGAATATACGGATAGGGACAATAAAAACTATGGTGATATGGATGTGGATAATATTGCTTATCCAAACTTCCAGGAAAAATTAGAAGTCTGTAGAGATTTATTCCACAAATTTGATTATTCAAAATTCTTTGGAGAAAGTAACTTGGAGAGATCAAAAGTTATTTCTGGTGGAGTAAACTTTATGGAAGCTTTAATTAATGAAGATAAGAAAAATTCATTCCTAAAAGAAGCATTACTTCTCAAGAAATGGTTGTCATTATGTAGAAGCAGGGCAAGTGAAAAAGAAAG
Organism: Methanobrevibacter sp.; assembly: GCA_022775905.1. NCBI lineage: Archaea > Methanobacteriati > Methanobacteriota > Methanobacteria > Methanobacteriales > Methanobacteriaceae > Methanobrevibacter > Methanobrevibacter sp. Next base: position 2,493 of record JALFJX010000007.1, on the reverse strand, counting down.
ATTTGAAGCAGCATTCTTTGAAGCGGTTCGTACAACTCTTGTTAAAATTTCTTCTGATAAGAAACTGTCTATTCATGAAATCAATGCACAAATCACCAAACTTCTTAATCAATCCATCAAAAGTACTGGTGTTATCAACATTATCAATGTAAGTGATGAAGTTTCATTGTTCGACCCGGAATTTTTAGATAAAGTACGTTCAATGGAATCATCAAATTTAACAATTTCTCTTTTGGAAAAACTCCTCAACGACCAAGTAAAAGGATATAAAAGAAAAAATATCATAAAATCTGAGGAATTCTCAGACCTTTTAAAACAAACCATGAACAGCTATGTCAATAGCCATATTACAAATGATGAGGTTATTGAAGAGTTAATTAAAATTGCAAAGCTTTTGCGTGAAGCACATAAAGAGGGTGAAAAATTAGGTTTAACTGAAGAGGAATTGGCATTTTACAATGCAATTGCACTTCCTGAAAACATACATGACTTTTATACAGATGAAACTTTAATTAAAATTACACAGGAATTAACTGAATCTTTAAGAAGAAATAGGACAATAGACTGGCAGAAAAAGGAATCTGCAAGAGCAAACATGAGAAGAACTGTAAAACGTTTGCTTAAAAAGTATGATTATCCTCCAGAAGAAATGAAATCAGCTTTAGAAAAAGTTATTGCACAATGTGAATTATGGGCGGATGTTACAATATGATGGTGATTGATGATGGCAAAGGAAAATATTAGTGAAATTGGATTTGAAAAACAGATATGGGATGCAGCAGATGAACTAAGAGGTTCAATGGATGCAGCTGAATACAAACATGTGGTATTGGGATTAATCTTTTTAAAATACTTATCAGATAAATTTGAAGATAGATATCAGGAACTTGTTGAAGAAGGAGCAGGATTTGAAGAGGATATTGATGAATATACTTCAGAAAACATATTCTTCGTACCGCCAGAAGCACGTTGGAGTGAAATAGCTAAGAATGCAAACAAGGAAGAAAACGGTTTGACAATCGACAATGCAATGAAAGCAATTGAAGATTCCAATAAATCACTTAAAGGAATATTACCTAAAAACTTCTCAAGACCAGAACTAGACAAAAAGAAACTCGGTGCTGTTATTGATATATTCACAAATGTACAAATGTCTGATAAAGGTGATAAAAAAGATATTTTAGGACGTACCTATGAATATTGTCTTTCAATGTTTGCAGAAACTGAAGGTAAAAAAGCAGGGGAGTTTTATACTCCTGCATGTGTAGTAAAAACATTGGTTTCAATATTAAAACCATATGATGGAAGAGTATACGACCCATGCTGCGGATCTGGGGGAATGTTTGTACAATCCAAAAATTTCATTGAAAATCATAGTGGAAACATTAAAAAGATTTCAATTTATGGTCAGGAATCAAATCCCACCACATGGAAAATGGCAAAAATGAACTTAGCTATTCGTGGACTTGAAGCAGACCTTGGAGAGCACCAGGAAGACACATTTCTAAATGATTTGCATCCTACCTTAAAAGCTGATTTTGTAATGGCAAATCCACCATTCAACCTCAAAAAATGGGGACAAGAACAATTACAGGATGATGTAAGGTGGAAATATGGTATTCCACCAAAAGGAAATGCAAACTTCGCATGGATGCAACATATGATACATCACTTATCACCAAAAGGAAAAATAGGTTTGGTATTAGCTAATGGGTCATTATCATCAACTACTTCCGGTGAAGGTAAAATCAGACAAGCAATTGTTGAAGATGATCTAGTAGAATGTATTGTTGCACTTCCTACTCAACTGTTTTATACAACAGGAATTCCAGTTTGTCTTTGGTTCTTGAACCGTGATAAAAAACAAAAAGGAAAAACTTTGTTTATTGATGCACGTGAAATTGGAACAATGGTTTCAAGGAAACTACGTGAATTAACAGATGAAGATATTGAATTAATTGCAGAAACATTCACTAAATTCGAAGAAGGAACCCTTGAAGATGAAAAAGGATTCTGCAAAGTAAGTGATTTAGAAGAAATCAAGAAACATGATTTCATATTAACACCTGGTCGTTATGTTGGATTTAAACCAGAAGAAGATGATGGAATTCCATTTGAAGAAAAAATGAAAACATTAACAACTGAATTGGATGCGTTATTTAAGGAATCCAATGAACTTGAAGGTAAAATTCGTCAAAGTTTAAAGGAGATTGGTTTTGAATTCTAGATTTGAATTTAGAATTTTTTATTAAAAGGAGTGATAAATTTGAGTTTAGATTTTCATGAATATGAATTGGGGGACTTATGTAATATTTCATCAAGTAAACGAATTTTTGCTCGAGAATATGTGGATGAAGGAATTCCGTTTTACAGAGGAAAAGAAATCATTGAATTATTTATTAATCGTGATGTTTCTAATGAGTTATTTATAACAAGAGAGAAATATGAATCCATTAAAGAAAATTATGGTGTTCCAGAAGAAGGAGATATTTT
>JALFJX010000006.1 GCA_022775905.1 Methanobrevibacter sp. | reverse complement strand
GGCTTTGTAGAAATCCTTATTTTTCTTGAATTTGTGTTGTTCTGTAAATGTTGTAAATTGTGTTTTTGAGTTTTGTTTCTTTATTGGATAGTTGTAGACTTCTGCTTCTATTGGTTCCATTGAATATTCTTTTGATTACACTAAATATTGATTCTACATTATTTCTTCGGGAATATATTTCTTTTTGGAATGTATTTTTACTTTTTAACCTGTAATGTCCGTTTTTTGCTCTGGATTTTAATGGTATTTGATCTTCTGCTTTTGCTTCTTCATTTATGCATTTTCTGATGAGTTCAGTATCATATGCTCTATCTGCTAGTATGTATTTTGGGTTATATTTCTTTATGTTTCTTATTGCTGCGATTGCGAATCGTGTGTCGAATCTTGGGCCTCTTTGGGCTGCGAAATGAAGTATTAATCTACTTTCTACATCAATTGAAATATGGTTTTTTACGTAGCTTTTTCGTTCTTTTCGTCTTATTATTGCGTAATATTTGTCTGCATAGTCGTTAGTAAATCCACTTCCATCTAAAGCAATTATTTCACCATCAATTTGATTATTCAGTAATATTTGTTTGTTTAATTCTTGTAATATTGATGTTGGCAGTCTTTGGAAGAATTTCTGGAGTGTTGTATAATGTGGAACCTTTTTTAAGTGCAAATATTTCTGTATTTTATCAGATAATTCTAATAAATCAGTTATCTGCCTATAAGTGCTTCGCGTGTAGATTTTTACTGCTAAAAGTGTGAATAATGCAGGTTGTGTGAAGTCATGCTTTGAAAAATAGCTTGAATATTTATTTAACACAATTTTTGAGTATTTAAATGTAAATTTAATGAATTTTAACAGTTTATTTGGCTTTATGTCTTTGTTTATTTCTTTAATTTTTTTGAGTGCTGGTTTTTCGAAACCAAAATCCGAAAGATTTAATTGCTTTGAAAACAAAATACAATTTGGAGAATGAGTATTTTCAGTGTTCATATTAATATTTATTCTCCATTTTACTATATATAGTTATATGAAGCTTATTTTTTTAATCAATGTGTAATTTCAACTGTAAAATTAGATTACAAACTTTTCAAATGTTTTTAACAAAATTAAAGCAAAAATATAAAAAAATAGAATTATTAAAAAATTTTTGCAAAAATCAAATAGGATTTCTACAAAGCCCTTTTTTTTAAAAATTTCTAAAAATAGTTATTTTGTTCTAATTTTAATTTATAATATAAAAAATAAGTTTAGAAAAGAATGAATCTTTTCTATAAATCTTTAATGTCTTCTGCGTCTAAGATTTTAACATCGCTATTTTCTAATGCTTCAAAAGCTTTTTCCATGTTTTCTAATCTCATAACAACAATAGCTTCATCAGATTTAGTACTTACAAATGCGTATAAGTATTCTAAATTGATTCCGTTTTCATCGAAGACTGCTAATGTTGAATTTAATCCATTAGGTTTGTCTGGAACTGCTAAAATGATAACTTCATTTTCTTTTACGATAAAACCATCTTTTTCAAGAGCATCTATTGCTTTTTCATTATCAGAAACAATTAATCTTAAAATTCCGTATTTGGTTGTATCTGCTATTGAAAGAGCACGAATATTAATATTTTCTTCTGCTAATGTGTTAATAGCTTTTTTAATTCTTCCTTCTTTGTTTTCTATGAAAATTGAAATTTGTTTCACTGCCATGTTACCACCTATTCATCAAAATTCCTTTCATCAATTACACGTACTGCTTTACCTTCACTTCTTGGAAGTGTTTCTGGTTCACAGATTGTTACATCCACTCTAAGCCCAGTTTCAGATCTGATTGATGCTTGGATTTGTTTTTCAACTTTTTCCATTTCTTTCATTTCATCGAAGAATAAGTCTTTTGAAGCTTCTACTTTAACTTCTACTTCATCTAAAATGTCAGGTCTTGTTACATGAATCATGTAGTTAGGGCTGATACCTTCGATTTTAAGTAATGCTTTTTCAATTTGGGATGGGAATACCATTACTCCTCTAATTTTTAACATGTCGTCACTTCTACCGGTGATTCTTGTTATTCTAACGGTGGTTCTTCCACATTTACATTTTTCACCAATTAAAGTAGTCAAATCTTTTGTTCTGAATCTTAAAATAGGCATTCCTGTTTTAGTTAATGAAGTTAAAACAAGTTCTCCTTTTTCACCGTAACCTAAAGTTTCTCCGGTTTCTGAGTCAATGATTTCTGGGTAGAAATGGTCATCTTGGATGTGCATACCATTTTGTTCTCCACATTCTTGAGCAACACCTGGACCCATAACCTCAGTTAAACCGTAAATGTTGTGGGTTTTGATACCGAGTGATGATTCGATTCTTTTTCTCATTTCATCAGTCCACATTTCTGCTCCGTGAATTCCTGCTTTTAAGTTAATGTCTTCTAATGGAATTCCAGCATTTTCACGGGATTCTCCAAGGTACATTGCATAGGAAGGAGTACAGGTTAAAATATCACTTTGGAAGTCAACCATGGTGTCAAGTTGTCTTTTAGTGTTACCTGCAGAAATAGGAACTGTAATTGCACCCATCATATTTCCACCGTGGTGAATACCGAATCCTCCGGTAAATAATCCGTATCCATAAGCGTTTTGAATGATGTAGTCTTTTTCTGCACCAGCCATTTTAAGACCACGTGCAATACATTCCCCCCAATTGTCTAAATCATTCTGAGTGTATGCTGTAACAGTTGGTTTTCCAGTTGTTCCGGATGATGCGTGTACTTCTACAATGTCATCACGTGGAACTGCAAGTAAACCAAATGGATAAGCTTCTCTTAAGTCACTTTTTGTTGTAAATGGTATTTTTTCAATATCTTTTAAAGTTTTGATGTCTTCTGGTTTTAAACCAATTTCATCGAATCTTTTTTTATAAAACTCCACATTTTCATATGCAAGTTTTACGGATTTTTGAAGTCTTTCAAGTTGCAATTTTTCTTTTTCTTCTTTACCCATGCATTCGGCTTTTTCGTTCCAAAACATATTTATCCCTATTTTTTTCAATTTTATTTTACATTGTTTAATTCTTTTTGTTCATTATTATAAATGTTTAGTTTTTTGTTTAGTTTGATATAATTGCTAATTTTAACATTGATTTATCATGATAAAATCATTAATTAAAATCAATTTTTACTTTATTTTTTAAAAAAACTATTTATATTTCTTTAATTTTAATTTAAATTGGTGTTAAATTTGAATTTTAAATTTAAACAGTGTAAAAAAGAGTTTGATGATGGCAATTTTGAAGGTGCTTTGAAGAGTTTAGAATGTATTAAAAGTGACGATAGTGATTATAAATTTGCATTAATGTTAAAATATAATTGTTTGATGGGTTTGGAATGTTATCATGATGCATTGAGCATTATTAATTTGTTAATCTCTGAAAATCCATATGTTTTGTTATTGTGGTTTGATAAGGTCAAATGTCATTATTTCCTTGATGATTTGGACAGTTCTATAAATGCATTGAATCATGCAGAACGTCTTGTTGATTTTGATGATTTTGATGAAATGATCTGCTTTGTGAAGTTATGTAATATGGTTGGTGAATATGAAATTGCATTGAAATATTGTAATTTTATCCTTGATATTGATAAGACTCATGTTGATGCTTTGCTTGAAAAATCTCTGATTGTAACTATCCTCAATGATAAGGATATGATGAATGACTGTGGAAATAAACTATTGGAAGTATGTGATGGTACTTTATCTTCATTGATGGTTCCTTTTGCACTGAAATTATTTTCTGGGAGATATAAAGATTGTTTTGATGTTATTTTGAAGATATCTCGGTTGGATTTAAAGATGTGTGAAATATTAAAAAAAGTTCTTTATACTCAGATGTTATGTGATTTGGATATTCAAATTTGGATGGACTGCAATGTTGGTTTGTCAATTGATGAGTCTATAAATTTATTGATGGATTATCATTATGAAAAAATTGAGTTTGGTGAAATTAGGGATGTCAAATTCATTATAATTAAACAAAGTTAATGTACTAAAATGTACTATGATGTATTTATAACAATCTTTATATAATTTCTTTTCAAATATTATATTGTAAATATAATAATTTATGTTTAATATTTTGAGGTAATTATTTATGGACGTAATGATTTTAGCAATCGTATTTATAATCTACATATTTGCACTTGTTTTTGTAGGTTATTACGCATACAAAAAAACTAATTCCTCTGAAGATTTTATGATTGCTGGTAAGGATACTCACCCGTTCATCATGGCGATGAGTTATGGGGCAACATTTATTTCGACAGCAGCTATTGTTGGTTTTGGAGGAGTTGCTGGTGAATATGGTATGAGTGTTTTATGGTTAGCATTCTTAAACATCATCATTGGTATATTCATAGCATTCGTATTTTTAGGAAAAAGAACTCGTAGGATGGGACATGCATTAAACTCATTAACTTTCCCAGAATTCTTAGGTAAACGTTTTAACAGTAGATTCATTCACTATTTTTCAGGATTAGTTATCTTCTGTGCAATGCCACTTTATGCAGCAGTAGTATTAATCGGAGCTGCAAGATTCTTGGAATCTTCATTATTGATTAATTTCAGTATTGCTTTACTTATTTTGTCAATCATTATTACTTTCTACGTATTATTCGGTGGTATACGTGGTGTAATGTATACTGATGCATTACAAGGAAGTATTATGGTTGTAGCTATGGTCTTTTTACTTGTATTCATATATTGGATACTTGGAGGAGTCGATACTGCAAACACTGCTTTATCTGGTATGGTTAATTTGTATCCTGCTGATGCACTTGCAACAGGGGGAACCGGATGGACATCATTCCCAGAGTTTGGAACTCCATTCTGGTGGTCACTTGTATCTTCAACCCTTATCGGTGTAGGTATTGGTGTGCTCGCTCAACCTTCATTAATCGTAAGGTTCATGACTGTTAAATCAGACAAAGAATTGAACAGGTCTGTTTTAATCGGCGGTATTTTCATTGCAATCATGCCAACCACTGCTTATATTGTAGGATCTCTTTCAAACGTATACTTCTACGATAAATTAGGTAAAATTGCTGTAGATGTAGTTGGAGGAAACATTGATAAAATTATTCCAACATTTATTACAATGGCATTGCCTGAATGGTTTGTATACATCTTCTTATTGTCCTTGATTGCAGCTGCAATGTCTACAATCTCTTCTCAATTGCACACTCAAGGTACTGCATTTGGTGTAGATATATATGGTACATTAAGAGACAAATCCAAACAAAAATTAGACCAAGTAAGTATTTCCAGAGTTGGTATTTTAATCGCTATTATCTTAGCATTAATTATGGCATTCTCACTTCCTGGAAGTGTAGTTGCACTCGGAACAAGTTTATTCTTTGAAATCTGTGCAGCAGCATTCTTACCTGTGTTCTTAGGTGCACTCTACTGGAAAGGAATTACAAGACTCGGTGCTATTGCAGGTATTGTATCAGGAACCTGTGTCAGTTTATTCTGGTTAATGTTTGTATTCAAAAAGACTGCACTCGGACTTGGAATCTGTAAATTCGTATTTGGTATTGACATGTTATTACCAGCAGCACCATGGCCGTTCATTGACGTAATGTTAATTGCAGTTCCAATTTCAGCAATATTTACTATTGTAGTAAGTTTACTTACAAAACCTTTAGAACAAGAAGTAATTGACAAAGCATTTGAAAATATAGACAACAAAGGAAGTGACGCATAATGATGATTTTAGGAATTGAAGACCCAATGATTTGGGGAGTATATGTTGGAATTATCTTATCCACACTTTTATGTGTTGTTTATGGTATTGTAAACTGGAATAAAGGAGATTAAACTCTCTTTTATTTATTTTTCTTTTTTTAATAAACTTTTTATATCTAATTTTAAATATTATTCTTCATGAAAGAATTATTTAGTAAATTTGGAAGAATCCAAAAAAATGATCTTGAATTTCATGAGATTTTTGAAAACTTTGCATTTGGTGAAGTATATGATTATTCTACATTAACTGAAAAGGAATCAATTTTAGCAACTTTGGCATCACTCATTGCATGTCAGTCACCTAAGGCTTTTAAAAAGATTTTATCTGCAGCTCTTGATATGGATTTGGCTCCTGAGGAAGCTAAAGAATTATTATATCAGTCAGTACCATATGTTGGATTTGGACGTGCACACAACTTCTTTGGAATTATTATTAAAGTATTTGAAGCAAAAGGTATTGACTTGCCATTGCTTCCTGAAAGATCAAATACTACTCCTGAAAACAGACATCAGAAAGGTCGTGAACTTCAAGAAAAATTCTTCGGTGCTGAATATATTCAGAATATGAATGATAATGCACCTGATGGTCAAGAACATTTCAATAGGTTCTTGGAGGGATTCTGTTTCGGTGATTTCTACACAAGAGATGGTTTGGATGATCAGTTAAGGGAATTCATCACTTTTGTATTGATTGTATCTCTTGGAAGCTGTGAAAATCAGCTCAGAGCTCACACACAAGCTAATTTAAATGTTGGCAATGACAAAGAAAAATTAGTCTCTGCAATAACAGTTATCATGCCTTATATAGGTTTTCCAAAGACACTTAAAGGTTTAGCTATTGTTAATGATGTATGTGGATAAAAAAGAATATTAATGTTTTAACATTAATATTTAAATTCATATGATTCTTCAACGGTAAACATGTTTCTAATTTCAGCGGTTGCATCATTGAGGAAGAATACTCCTATTTCCCAACCGTTGGATTTGTATGCTTCAGCTATTTCTGGCATTAATTCAAATGCTTTTTCAACGACTGCATCATTTTTAGTCAAATCAGCCACTCCATAGTATCTGAGGAAATGTTCTCCGTCCCATGCAGCGATTTCTACATTTGGATTTTCTTCTAACTGTTTGTATACTGCTTTGAATGTTCCAACACCAAAGTAAATTTTGTCTTCAAATAATAAGTGGAAACCTAGTGGTCTAACTTTTGGTTTGTCGCCGTCTGCGGTTGCAAGGTAAAATACTTGTGCTTTTGATAAAATTTCATCTACTTTTTGTATTGACATTTTTACACCTCTATTTATATACTCTATTTAAACTTCCAATATTTAACTGTTTTAGTATTGTCTTTATTAATTAAAATAATAACGATATAACTAATTAATTTTTGTTAAATACTATTTTTTATGCTTTAAATTATTATTAAATACATATTTGATGTTTAAAATATTTTTTTAACTTATATAATTATTTATTAAATATTTAAAATTTTTTAGAAAATTTATTAAATAACTTAGTGAAAATATATTACTATCGAAAATTATTTTTTTATTTTTGGGTGTTTTTAATGGAAAAAAGACTAAAGTGATAATTTTAATGTTGATTATTTTGGTGGTAATAGGTGTTGCTACTCATTTGTTTTTAACTCCATCTACTATAGAAACTTCAGGTTCTAAAAATATAACTGATATGATTAATAGGACTGTTGAAGTTTTGAATGAGGTTAATAATGTTATAGCTACTTCTCCACCTATGGCTATTGTATTATATGATTGCTCCGGAAAAACTTAAAGCAGTTAATTTCCAATGGATGGAAGATGAATTAATGTATGTTTCGGTTGAAATCATGGTCAATGTTGTAAAATGGTGTTGGAACATTCATTTGATGCATCAAAATTTATTGTTGGTGAAAATGTAATTAAGATTTCTTCAGGTTCTTTAAATGATTTAGATAGGATTTTCAATGTGGAAATGTCTAAAACATTAGAATCTGATGAAATTCCAATTTAAATTTTGAAGTATTATTCTTAATACCTTCTTTTTTATTAATATGTTTTATTTCATATGTCTTGAAACATGGTTTTAATGAAATATTTATATCATAATATTCTATTTTGCATAAAATTTGTAATTTTAATAAAATATGTAATTAAGTAAATAAAAGCAATGATGAAATTCCAGTATTATTTATGATTTGGAACATCATATTATTTTAATCATTTTTATCAAATTTAAAACAATTTTCTTGATGGTTGTTGATAATTCCAATTGATTCAAGATAAGAGTAAATTATTGTTGGACCTACAAATTTCATTCCACGTTTTTTTAAATCTTTGGAAATGGTTTTTGATAGTTCAGATTCTGTTTTAAATTCAGCTTTAATTATTTTTCCATTGGTAAATTCCCAAATATATGAATCAAAGCTGCCGAATTCATCTTGGATTTTCATAAATATCTTAGCATTGTTGATTGTTGCATTAATTTTTCCTTTATGACGAATAATTCCCTCGTTTTCCCGCAGTTCATTAACCTTATTATCATTATATTCGGATATTTTCACATAATCAAAGTTATCAAATGCTTTTCTGAAATTTTCCCTTTTTTTAAGTATTGTAATCCATGATAATCCTGCCTGGAATGATTCTAAAATAAGCATTTCAAATAATTTATGGTCGTCATGTGTTGGGACTCCCCATTCTTCATCATGGTATTTGATGTATATTTCATCATCGGTTACCCAACTGCAGCGTTTAATTGTCATAGAATTTATTATTGGAAATATTTTATTTAAATATATTTTATAGGACGTAATATTTATTTTGTAATTTACGAACAATTGTGCATAGGTTTATAAGTGATTTTGTGCAATAAATGTATAATTAACTAATTTTTATTTTATTTTAAAGAGGGATTATTAATGGTAGAGTTAGGTTTAGGGATGATGACACTCCGTTTTAGATGAAAATGACTTTTCAAGTGTAGATTATGATCAGGTTACAAAGATGGTTGATGCATTGATGGATGCTGGATTTAACTGTTTGGATACTGTTTATCCATATCATGAAGGTTTAAGTGAAATAGCGTTGAAAAAATGTGTTGTTGAGAGATATCCAAGAGAATCTTTTAAAATATTTGATAAATTGCCAACTTTTGCAATCACTGAAGAGTCCCAACTTGAGCCAATTTTTGCAGAACAACTTGAAAGATGTGGTGTTGAATACTTTGATTACTATTTGATGCACAATGTAAGTGGATTTTCTGAAAAAGGGTGGTTAGATGTGGATTCATTTGCTTTTACAAACAAGAAAAAAGAAGAAGGTTACATTAAGCATTTAGGATTATCTACTCATGCTAATGCAGATTTTTGGATAATATTTTAACAGTTCATCCAGAAATGGAATTTGTTTTACTTCAACTTAATTATCTTGATTGGGAAGATGAAGGAATTGAATCAAGAAAATGTTGGGAAGTTGCAAGAAAACACAATAAACCTGTAATGGTCATGGAAGCGTATAAATGTGGTTTCTTATCTGATGTTCCTAAAGAATCAGAAGAACTCATGAAAAAATGTAATCCGGATAAATCTGTTGTATCATGGGCAATGAGATTCGTAGCAAATCTTGAAGGTGTTTTCCTTGTTTTGACAGGTTCAAGTTCTTTGGAACAAGTTGAAAATAATATTGAAGAGTTTAAAAATATAGATCCTTTGAGTGATGATGAATTGAATGTCCTTAAAGAAGTTTCAGAAATTATCAATGCAAACATCACTGTAGATTGTACAAAATGCAGGTACTGTGTTGAATATTGTCCTGAAGAAATAGATATTTCAAAAATCTTTGATTTATATAATAAGGAAAAGATTCTTGGTGAAAATGAATGGTCTCCTATAGGTAATGCGTATGTGAACTATTCTAAGCTTCCGGGTGTTGGAATTGCTTCTGACTGTAGTGAATGTGAAGCATGTATTGAAGAATGTCCACAAGAAATCAATATTCCTGAAGTTTTAAAAGATGTTGCAAAAACATTTGAAACTGAAGGTTACGGTTTCTAACTTTTTTCTCTTTTTTTTTTAAATTTTTATTTTTTTTATTTCAATTTAAGCAACTTTTAATTATAATAAATAATATAATTATAAATAGTTAATTTTTATGAGGATTCTATTATGATACCTGGTATGAATAAAAAACAAATGAAACAGATGGAAAGACAAATGAAAAAAATGGGTATGAAAATGGAAGAACTTGAAGGAGTTCGTGAAGTTATTATCCGTTTTGATGAAAAAGAGTTAATCATTGATAATCCTAGTGTAAGTTTAATGAATGTAATGGGTAATGAAACTTATCAAATTGATGGTAAAGCTCGTGAAGTAGAACTTGATTATGAAATTGAAATTCCTGAAGAAGATATTGAAATGGTAGCTAATAGTGCAGGTGTTTCTGCAGATGTTGCAAAAGCAGCACTTGAAGAATGTAAAGGAGATCTTGCAGAAGCTATCATGAAATTAAATTAATAGATAAAATGACTTTAATTGCACATATTTCAGATTTGCATATTTGTGAAACTGATTTTGATGAAGATATTTTCATACAGGCTGTTACTGAAATAAATCAATTGCAACCGGATATGATTATTTTAACTGGGGATATAACCAATGGTGGTTATTATGTTGAGTTCCAACAGGCTACCCGATATTTGGAGATGTTTGAAGCTCCATTATTTGCAGTCCCTGGAAACCATGATGCTCGTAATTTAGGTTATCAGACTTTTGAAGAAATAATTGGTGAGCGTAGTTGGAAATTAACCATGGATGGTGATTTGACAGTAATTGGGCTTGATAGTAGTTCTCCTGATGAAAGTAGGGGGAATATTGGAAATCCTCAACATATGTGGTTAGAACATCAATTGGATGAATGTGCAATTAATGAAAACTTCTCTATCGTTGCTCTACATCATCACGTAATCCCTATACCTCAAACAGGGCGTGAACGCAATGTTTTATCTGATGCAGGGGATATTTTAAAAACATTAACAACTCATGAAGTGGATTTGGTATTGTCTGGACATAAACATGTTCCAAATGTTTGGAAGTTAAACAATACTATTGTTGTTAATGCAGGTTCTCTTTGTTCTAAAAAACTTAGAGGTAAAATAAAGAATTCTTATATGGTGTATAATATTACAGATGATGAAATAGAAATTTTTCTCAATAATATTGGTGGAGAAAAATTTTTATTTGGAAAATATGCAAGAAATGAGTTATAAAGTAAATTTAAATAATAGGATACAAAAATATATTATACTGAATTATTATTTTAATTGATTATTTTTAGGTGATATTATGAAAGTGGTTGTAGATGCTTCTAATGTGGCTTTTAATGTTAAAAATGAAATGGGACAACCTCAAATGTCTAATATACTTGCAGCTGTTAAGGCATTAGAAGAAGGTGAAGATGAGTTTGTAATTATTGCCGATGCATCACTTCGTCATGATATTGATGATAAAGAAAAATTTTTAAAATTATTGGAAAGTGAAAACGTAGAGGAAGTTCCAGCAGGTAATGATGCGGATCACTTTATTTTGGATATTGCTTCACGTGAAAAAGCAAAAGTGTTGTCAAATGATAAGTTTAGGGACTATGTTGCGGAATTTAGAAACATTTCTTCTATGAGGATTCCATTTGTAATTGAAAATGACAGACTCACATTCGGAAAACCTAAAAAAGCTAAAAAGGATAAAAACATTCTTCAACATATCTGTGATGAAATTATTAAAGAATTAAACTTTAAAAAATGGGAAATTTATACAGGTAAGGAAGGATTGGAGATTTCTCCATTGAATATTGCTAAACAAGCTATTATTCGTATTGATAATGAAAATAACACTGAATCAAGACTTGAAAACATATTCTCTAAAATTCCAATGTTCAATAAAATCGTTGAAATGGTTGATGATGTTGAAATAGCAGCACCTTATGTGATATTTGTTTTGGTTCATCCTAAAGATTATAAATTAGCAGTTAAAAATGCAGGTAATATTTCTGTTACTGTTGCAGAAAGGTTAGGTCTCGAGAAAAAACCTTTAATTGCAGTTAGAAATGATTTGTTCACAAAACCAGGCAATTTTGAATTAAATATTATGTTGGCAGATGAAGTGACTGAATATGCTCCATATAATATTTTGGTCCGTGTATCTGCAAGTGATGAAATATTTATTAAAAGGAACTCAAGAAACATTGCAAGTACCATTGCTGGAAGACTTGGATCTTGGAAGTTCCCATTTGTTTCTGTAAAACCGGATATGCTTTTAGAAAAACCAGGTGATTTCGAAATAGAGCTTGAGAAGGGAGGAGGATTGGATGGTTAATCCTTTAACCAAATCTTTAATTAAATTAGCTACTAAATTAACTCCAATTTCTGTTGGAACCAAATTTTTTCCAACAAATGAAATTGAAAATGAGTATGTAGCATTATTTAACTATACTCAAACTATTCTATTTGAGCTGGATAAAGCAGAAATCACTTCAGATTCTATTTTGGAAAATCTAGTTCGTGATGTTGGTGTTGAAAACATACCAAAGGAGTATAACTTTTACGAATTAAAGCCCGCTGAAAATAAAATTGAGGAATATGCTTTAGTAAGTAACATCATAATGGATAATGACCGTTACTTTTACATAGAACTTGCTAATCCTTCTAATTTAATCAATGTTTTCGTAAAAATCATTGAAAATGAAAAAGGGGAAGTTGTGGAAAAAACAGCAACAGAATTGGTTGCTAAAATGATGAGTAAAAATGATGCAATCCGTGTAGCTATTGAATTAATAGGTATTGGATTATCCGAAGGCAATTCAGTAATTTCTGCTGTGGGTATGACTGGTGCAGCATCAATTGAAAGAGCAATTCATTATACTCAAAATGTTGGAAGTTTTCCAGGTATTGCATTCACCAAATTAGGTGGTGAATATGCACTTGTTTTTGATTCTCCATTTTTACTTCAAGAATCAAGACCTGTTGTTTTGGAAAATTATTTATTCATTGATTTAATTGATTCTACAAAGTTCATTGATAAAAATGGTCGTAATCAACTAGTTGAATTAATGACTGATATTAAAAATTTCATTGAATCTGAATGTAATGGTGAACTTGAAGGTTATCGTGAAGGTGGGGATGATTTTATTGCAAAATTCCCATCTAAAGAATTAGCAATTCGTGCAGGACTCGATGCAGCATGGTTTGCACTTGATAATGGTGCAAAAATAAGGGCTGGTGTTGGTAGAAGTAGAAGAGAAGCCGGTGAAAGAGCTCAACTTGTGGATAGTTTAAAATCAACTGCACCATTGTCTTTAGTTATATTTGAATTGGCAAATGGATTATATGCATACAATATTCCATCTGAATTCACAAGGACATTAATTAACTTGATTGAAAATGAAAAAGCAAAACTAATTGGTATTTTTGCATTTGTATTTATATTTGCATATTTGATGTCAATTTTAGGACTTGGAATATTCAGTTTCGTAGGAGTTATAATAGCTTTAATCTACGCATTTGTAGCTTAATAAATAAAAAAGTGAAATTATGAGAAGAAAAAAAGATGATAAGAGGGTTTTGTTTTCACCACAAAACAACCGTCGAAATCGCTCTAAAAAAAGAAAAATAAGCATTCCCAATAGGTCAGATTTAAATTTACCTAATATTGTTAATAGGCCTAAAAAACAACGTAATCCAAGTAAATGGGGTAATGCTACAGTATTTCTTATTATTCTAGCTTTAGTTGCATTTGTTGTTGGTGCTGGAATTGGGGTATCATTAAGTCTTGATGATGGTGATGATGGTCCTCATTGGCAGAATGTTACTGATGAGATGACTACAAATTTAAATGATACTGATAATGTTACTTATGATAAAGAATTAGATAATGTTGATTTTAATAATAATCAGACATTAACAGAACTAAATGTTACTGTTGAACCATCTTATTAATTTTTGTGATTGTTATGGAGTTTATTAAAGAGTTAAATGGCGGATTTTCTGTTATTGAAAATCTCAAGGTATCTGGAGCACGTGAAGGTAAATATGGTGTTACAATTATTTATTCACCAAACAGTACTGCTTCTGCAGTTTTCACTTCCAATAAAGTGGTTGCAGCTCCAGTTAAATACACTAAAAATGTGCTTAAAAAAGGAATTATTTCAGCTGTTTTTGTAAACAGTGGTAATGCTAATTGTTTTACAGGCGAACAAGGATTTAAGGACTGTGAAACATTAGTTGGATTGGTTTCCAATGAGTTGGATGTGCCTAAAGATGAAATTGCTATTTCATCAACAGGAGTAATAGGTCGTGAAATGCCAATTGATATCATTTCTAAAGTAGCTAATGAATCATTTTCCAGGTTAGGAAATAGTCCTGAGGATTCACTTGCAGCTGCAAAAGCTATTATGACAACTGATACTTTTCCAAAAGAATGTGCAGTTGAAGTTACATTGACTAATGGTGAAACCGTTAAAATTGCAGGTATTACAAAAGGAAGTGGAATGATTGCTCCGAATATGGGAACAATGCTTTCATTTATTGTAACTGATGCTGTTGTTCCTGCTGATGACATTAATAAAGCATTAAAGAAATCTGCAGATATCAGTTTCAACATGATTGTTGTTGATGGTGATGAGAGTACCAATGATACATGTTTGATGATGGCTAATGGATCATCAGGAATTGAAGTTGTTAGTGATGGCAAATTGGATGATAATTTCCAAGAAGCATTGAACTATGTCTGTATTAATCTGGCTAAAAAGATGGCTCGTGATGGTGAAGGAGCTACTAAATTCATTGAAGCTAATGTTTGTGGTGCAAAAAATGAAAATGATGCAAAATTAGCTGCTAAATCAATTATATCTTCAAGTTTATTCAAATCTGCAGTATTTGGCGGTGACCCTAATTGGGGAAGAATAGTGTCTGCAATTGGATATTCTGGTTGTGACTTAAATCCTGATATTGTAACAATAGCTATTGCAAATGAAGAATATGATGTGGATTTGGTTAAAGACGGTAAAATCTTGGCATTTGAGAACACTCCAAACCTTGAAATTGCTGAAAAGGTAATGCAATCCAAAAATGTTGTTGTAAATATTGATATGCATTTGGGTGATGGTGAAGCGACTGCTTGGGGTTGTGATTTAACATATGATTATGTTAAAATTAATGCAGAATATACTACATAAAGAAAACCTTTAAATATCTTGAAAACAAATATTTTTATGTTATAGATATAATTCTAATATTTTTATTATCAACTTGGAAGGAGGGGAAAATATGGCTAAAGTTAAAGGAACTAACAGAAGAACTAGACAAAAAAGAAGTTACACCAAACCTGGTAGTAAAAGAGGAAGAGGAGTTAAACAAACCTGGAAAAAATAATCTTCTTAAATCTTTTTTTTATTTATTTTAACTATTTTTTAAGTGTTATGCAAATATCATCATATTGGTAATTATTATATACTATTTTTTAGAAAACTATTATATGGTGATTATATGAATGGACACAGAGCTCATGGATTTTCAAGTGTACATTTTTTAGATTCTGATGAAATATTGGGTGAATTGGATCTTAAAGGTAATGAAACTTTTATGGATGCTGGATGTGGAGATGGCCACATTGCAATTAAAGTAATTGAAGAATATCTTCCTGACGGTACTGTTTATGCTGTAGATGTATATGATGCATCTATTGAAGATATGGAAACCTACAAAAAAGAAAATGGTGTTGAAAATTTAATTAACATTGAAGCAGATATTCCAAAAGGAATTCCTGGCATTGAAGATGAATCAATCGATGTTGTTTTGATGGTTAATGTATTCCATGGTTTTAAAGCATCAAGAACTATGGATGAAGCTATCGAAGAATTTAAGAGAATCATTAAAAAAGATGGTAAAATTGCAATAATGGATTATAAGGCTTGGGAAGTTCCAAAAGGTCCGCCAACTGCATTTAGAAGTTCTCCTGAAGAGCTTGAAGAAGTATTCAATAAACACGATCTTAAAATGACTTATTTGAATACTGAAATTGGTGAGGATATTCCTGAAGGCAAATCTCATAATTTCATTGTTTTCCAAAAAGTATAGTTTTAATTTTGGGATTTTACCCAATCTCTTTTTTTATTGAAATGAAAAATATTGGTATTTGTTCGTGTGTGTTCTTAAAAAGTATTTGTCATTATATGTTGATGTGTAATATTATTTTAATCAAATATTTGACTTAAATTTAATTATTTTTATTATTTATAAATATTTTATTTATTTTTATTTTTTATTTTTAATCGATATGTAATTATTTATGACGATATGAAAAGATTTATATATCATTATGTAGTTAAATTATAATTACTAATCATGATAATTGAATCTTGATTCAAGATTAGTAAAAAAATTTTATGAAATATTATAAAATTGGATAATAAATATTCAGTTTACTAATATTTATTTTAATTATTGTAATCTTATGGTCTGCAGAAGTGCATGTGATAAGTTATTACTAATTTTTACTAATCTTGGGTTTATTTTTTGTTGTCTGATAGTGTATTATTTGTTAAATTATTAAATGGAGAAAAAACAATGGATACTAAAAAGATAATCATTGCTGTTGTAGCAATTATAGTCATTATTGCTGCAGGTTTATATGTTACTGGTTCATTAGGTACTTCTACTGATTCTAGTTTAAATGGTCAAGATGTACAATTAGCAGCTGCGGCTAGTTTAAAAAACGTTTATGATGAAAAATTAATCCCGATGTTTGAAGAAAAATATCCTGGTGTAACTGTAACTCCTACTTACGCTTCTAGTGGAGACTTACAAAAACAAATTGAAAACGGTTTAAAAGCAGATGTTTTCATGTCTGCTGGTAACAAACAAATGGATGCTTTAATTAACGAAAGTTATGTTGACAATGCTTCAAATGTAAAATTCTTAGAAAACAAACTTGTTTTAATTGTACCTGCTGACTCTGATTCTAACATTACTTCATTTGAAGAATTAAAAGATGTAAATGGTACTATTGCAATTGGTGATCCTGAATCTGTACCTGCTGGACAATATGCTAATGAATCATTACACAACCTTGGTGTATGGGATTCTGTTGAAGATCAATTATCTTTAGCAACTGATGTAACTGCTGTATTAAACCAAGTAGCTCAAGGATCTGCTGACTATGGTCTTGTATATACTTCTGATGCTCAATCCAATGATGATGTTAAAGTAGTATGTGAAGCTCCGGAAGATTCATTAAAAACTATCGTTTATCCTGTAGCTCCACTCAAAGATTCTGAACATGCAGATGCTGCAGATAAATTCATGGAGTTCTTACAAACTCCTGAAGCTCAAAGTGTATTTGAAGACTATGGATTCACTATTCATGAATAGATTTTATTAAATCTATTCATATAAAAATTTAATAAGGTTAAAGGAGATATATACTGACATGATGGATTGGTCCCCTGTTTTAATTTCAATGAAAACTGCAAGTATATCAATTTTCATAACCTTTTTTTTAGGTTTAATTGTTGCATGGGGTATCATTAAAATTAAAAATGACACAATAAAAGTAGTGCTTGATGGTATATTCACATTACCTCTCGTATTGCCACCTACTGTTGTAGGATTTTTTTTATTGTATATTTTTGGTGTTAGAGGACCTATCGGTAAGTTTTTTATAGACTTTTTCACTGTGAAAATAGCTTTTTCATGGTCTGCAACAGTTCTTGCTGCAGTAGTCATGTCTTTTCCTTTAATGTATCGTTCCGCTCGTGGTGCGTTTGAACAAGTTGACAATAACTTGGTAGATGCTGGTCGTACATTAGGTATGTCCGAGTGGAAAATTTTCTGGAAAGTTTTATTTGCAAATGCATTGCCAGGAATCATTAGTGGTGGAATTCTTGCTTATGCTCGTGGTTTAGGTGAGTTTGGTGCTACAGCTATGATTGCAGGTAATATTGCAGGACAAACCAGAACCCTCCCTATGGCGGTTTACTCTGAAGTGGCTGCAGGTAATATGGGTGAGGCTTTTAATTATGTAATAGTCATTATTATCATATCATTTATAGCTATTTTTATAATGGATTTTATTTCTATACGTAAAGAAAAACAATGGAATAATTAGTTGTATAGAAATGATTTTATTTCATTCTTATTTATTGGGTGTTGGATTATGAGTAATAAATTGTTAAAAGTAGATATCCAAAAGAAACTTAAAGAATTTGATTTAGATGTTAGTTTTGAATTGAAAAAGGGATGTTTGGGTATTCTTGGCCCGTCTGGTTGCGGTAAAAGTATGACACTAAAATCTGTTGCAGGTATTGTAGATCCAGATAATGGTATTGTAAGTTTGGATACAGATGGTGAAGAAACTGTTTATTATGATTCCAATAAAAAAATTAACTTAAAACCTCAGAAAAGAAAAGTAGGTTACTTATTTCAGAATTATGCTTTATTTCCAAATATGACTGTTGAGGAAAATGTAGCTGTAGGTTTATCTGAAGATGATGATGAAAGTTTTGTCTCTGAATTGATTGAACGTTTTCATTTGCATGGTTTGGAAAAAAGATATCCTAGACAATTGTCTGGTGGTCAACAACAAAGGGTAGCTTTAGCTCGTATATTGGCATATGGTCCTGAAGTTATTTTGTTGGATGAGCCATTCAGTGCTATGGATACTGTTTTAAAAGAAAGATTACGTATAGAACTCATTAATTTACTAAATACTTATAATGGATTGTCTATTTTGGTTACTCATGACCGTGATGAAGCGTTCCAATTTTGTGATGAAATATTGGTAATTGAGGACGGTAAGATTATTGCAAAAGGACATACTCATGATGTATTTGAAAATCCTGGTAAAGTTCAGGTTGCTAAACTCACAGGATGTAAAAATATTTCTAAAGTAGAAATTATTGATGATTATCATGTCAAAGCTTTGGAATGGGGAATTACCCTTGAAGTATCTAAAAAGATTTCGCAGAATATTACTCATGTTGGAATAAGAGCGCATGATTTTAATCCTGCTAATCCAGATGATGTTAATGTTGTTGAAACAGAAAATTCAACAAAATTAGAAAGACCTTTTGAATGGGAAATAACATTGGAAAATGGTCTTTGGTGGAAATTAGATAAATTAATTTATGATCATGAACTTGAAGTTCCTAAATACTTAAAAATTGATCCTAAAAATGTTATATTATTGGAGGAGTAATTTACTTACTTCTTTCTAAAAACTTTTTTTTCAATGAATAAAATAAGACTTTTTAACTATTTTTTTAAAATAAAAAAAGAGTAGGATTTTGAAATTTAGTCATTTGCTAAATTGTCAAAGTATCCTTGGATAAATATAACTGGAGTTCCTTTATCTCCAGAACCACTGGTTAAATCACATAATGAACCGATTAAATCAGTTAATCTTCTTGGGGTGGTTCCTTGTGTAATCATTTGTCCAGTTAAATCTGAATCTTTGTTTTTGATTTCTTCTTTAATAGCTTCTTTTAATTCGTCCCCTCTAAGGTCTGCGAATTTGTTGTCAGAAACATATTTTAATTTGATTTCATTTGGAGTTCCGATTAATCCGCTGGTGTGCGCAGGGGATACAACAGGGTCAGCTAATTCCCAAATGTGTCCTACTGGGTCTTTGAATGCACCGTCACCGTAAACCATAACTTCAATTTGTTTTCCACTAATTTCAATTAATCTTTTTTGTACTTCAGCAACCAATTTGTCACCGGTTTTTGGGAACAATTTTAATTTTTCTTCAGTTGCTTTGTTTGAACCAAGTACTCCGTATTTTGGGTTAAAACCAGAATCTCCTATTGGTTCGGTTAGGACATTGTGTAATCCATAGACGTTAGCTCCTTCAGCTTTGAGTAATTTTGTAGTTTTTTCTCTTGTATGGATATCACAGGTTAAAATATCAGTATTATAATCAAGAATTGTTTTTACATCATTGGAGAAGACAAATTCAACTTCACAGTCTTCACTTTCAATCAATTTTCTGTAAAAATCAATCATGTTAATTCCAGTAAATGGGTGTTTCCATGATCCGAATGTTTTTTTGTATTCTTCTTCAGAAATGACGCTTGCTAAATTGTATTCGCTGTTGTCTAAAACTTCTTCATCTAAAATTCCATTTCCCACTTCATCTGCAGGGAAAGAAGTTAAAAGAGTAATTTTATCCATTCCTCTTGCAATACCTTTTAAGATGATAGAAAATCTGTTTCTACTTAAAATTGGGTTTGTTACTCCAATGTTTTTAGATGGGAATTTATTCTGCAAGTCTTGTGCAACATCATCAACAGTTACATAGTTTCCTTCTGAAATACCTACAACTGCTTCAGTAATTGCAACTACATCTTTGTCTTTAAATTCAAATCCTTCACTTTCTTTTGCAGCCATAAGCGAGTCAACTACTATGGTTGCTAAATCATCATTTTCTTTAATAATTGGGGTTCTTATTCCACGTACGACAGTACCAACACATCTCATATTTGATTACTCCGAATTATCATAAATCAGTCAGTTGGAAATATAAAATTCCAATAACCCATATATTTTATATTGTTCTATTTATATATACATTAAGATTTATCTTACATTTTTGAACATTTTAATGTTGGATTATTCTTCAAAGGATTAATATTGAAAATTATTATATACTATTTTTTAAAGATTATATAATAAGAAATTTTAATTAATTTTTGAAAAGGAGTAATTTTATATGATTTTTGCAGCAATTTTGGCTGGTGGAATTGGATCAAGAATGGGTTGTACTGACACACCTAAACAATTTTTGACATTAGGAAATAAACCTGTCATTATTCATACTATTGAAAAATTTGTTATAAACGAAAAAATTGATAAGATAATTGTATTAATACCTAAAAATTTCATTAATCACACTAATCATTTAATTGAAGAATACATTCCACATAATGATGATATTATTGTTATTGAGGGTGGTGCAACAAGAAATGACACTTTGATGAACGGTATTAATTATATTGATGAGAATTTCGGAATTGATGATAATTCAATTATTCTCACTCATGATTCTGTTCGTCCTTTTGTAACTCATAGAATTATAGAAGATAATATTGATGCTGCAAAAAGATATGGTGCATGTGATACTGTAGTTCCGTCTACTGATACTATTGTTGAGAGCATAAATGGTAAGACTATTGAAAGTATCCCTGTAAGGGATTATTATTACCAAGGTCAAACACCACAGAGCTTTAATATAAAGAAACTTTTTAACTTAATCAATAGTTTAACAGAAGAAGAATCTAATATACTTACAGATGCATGTAAAATATTTGCACTTAAAGATGAAGATGTATATCTAGTCGATGGTGAAGTGACAAATATTAAAATTACATACCCTTATGATTTGAAATTAGCAAATACAATACTTGAGGATATTCATGATTAATATTGTTTACAGATTAAAATCTCCAAAATTCTTTGAAGAAGCAATTGATGAAATTGAACTTGATGGAGTTATTGTAAGGCCTACCTATCTTTCAATTTGTCAGGCTGATCAAAGATACTATCAAGGTTCACGTCCTGCAGAAGTTCTTGAGAGAAAATTGCCTATGGCATTGATTCATGAAGGAATCGGGGAAGTTGTATTTGATGAATCAGGTGAACTTAAATCAGGAGATAAAGTTGTAATGATTCCAAACACTCCAACTGCAGATGATGTCTGTAGGCTAAATTATTCTTATAGTTCCAAATTCAGAGGCAGTGGCTTTGATGGATTTACTTCTGATTTGGTCAGGTTAAATTTTGATAGGGTTGTTAAAATCCCTGATGAATTTGATTCTCATGTTTCTGCATTCATTGAATTAATGACAGTAGCATATCAGGGAATATCTAAATTTAATGAAATTGCTATCACTCCAAAAGATATTTTGGGAGTCTGGGGAGATGGAAACTTAGGTTTCATCACTGCACTTTTCTTAAAGGAGAAGTTTCCTGATTCCATAGTATTTATTTTTGGAAAACATTTGGAAAATCTTAATCTATTTTCATTTGTTGATGGAATCTATCAGATACATAATGTTCCTGATGATTTGGCAATTGACCATGCTTTTGAATGTGTCGGTTCAAGTGCATCCCAATCAGCTATCGAGCAGATTATTGATTTAATAAATCCTCAAGGAACAATAAACCTGTTTGGTGTAAGTGAATATCCTATTCCTGTCAATACACGTATGGTTTTGGAAAAAGGATTGGTCATGCAAGGTAATAGTCGTTCTGAGAGGGAAGATTTTGTTGGAGTTGTGGATACTCTCAAACAAAACCCTAAACTTTTTGAATATTTGGAAAAATTGGTTACCAACGTATGTGAAATTAATTCATTGAATGATTTGAAAGAGTCATTTGATAAAGATTATAGTTCTCGATTTGGTAAAACAATTTTAAAATGGAATAAATGATTAAGTAATGTCATTAATTATTTTGAAATATTCTTTTCTAAAATAATTCCTTTCTTCTTTTTTACATATTATTGGCATCATTGACAATGCATGCAAATCTTCGCTATCAAGTATTTCACCTTTACTTAGTTTATTTTTTATTATATTCAACAGCATATGTGCAGGATTTTCTTCAATAGCTGCTAATTTAATTGTAAAATCTGATTCTGATTTGATTTCACATTCTTTAACGCAAATATTCACTGTATTGGGGCATATGATATATATTGACACATGTTTATTGTTTGTTTCATATAGTGCTTCTGCAAGTTCCACATATTTTACAAGTTCATCTTCGGTAAAATCTGTTATCTGCAGTTCCAGGTCTATAATTTCATCTTTTTCAGTTATGAAAATGCTTCCTTCTTGGTAGATGTGCTGTTCTAGGTTTAAATTTTGAATTGGGATTTGACATTTAATTTTGCGTTGATCTTTGAATGTTTCTTTGATTAGTTTTGTTTTCATTATAAAATCTTGTTCTTTCACTGTTTAACCTCTATAATTTTGATTTGCATTGCTTATATCTAATTTTGGGATTAATAAATTAGTAAGTTATTTTTTAATGCAATTTTACAGGGTTAAATCAATTTTTAATGGTGATGTAATTTTAAAAAATAGGATGGATTAAGAGTGGGTGAACTCTTAATTTCCAAATTCTGCTCTTGTTCTTTTAACTTCATATCTTGCAAATATATAGTTTATAATACTTGCAAGGGCTCTTCCTATACATAATCCTAGCCATATTCCTAAAAGGTCCAAATGGATAACATATACGAATAATATTATTAAAGGAACAACGAATATGATTTCTCTAAGTATAGTAAACATCAAACTGTATATTCCTTTTCCAATTCCCTGATAAAAGAAGCTTGATGGTATTCCAATACCTGTTAAAATTAATGTTGGACATGCAACCTGAAGATATAATGCAATTCCCGGAACTAAATTTGCGGTTTCTGGAGTGTATGCAAATATGGTTGATAATGGTGTTGCAAATACCACTAAAACCAATGTGATTACAGTTCCTAATGCTAAACCAAATTTAGATCCATATTTGTGTGCTCTTGAGAGATAATCTCCATTTTTCGCACCAAATGCACTTCCGGATACTGCAATAACTGCAGATCCAATAGCTGTAAGGGGCATAATTGCAAATAAGTATAATCTTTGACCTGATGTAAATGTAGCAATTCCATAGTCTCCTCCAACTTGGGATATGATGATTAGATATATTGACATTGCAATAGCCATAATGAGCATGTCAAGTGATGAAGGAATTCCAACTTTTAGTATGTCTTTTGTTAAGTGGGTGTCAAATCTGAAGTTTTTAAGGTTAACATTGACATAGGTGTCTTTTTTAATTAAAATCCAGTATAACATTATCAATGCGGAAATTGCTGAGCTTACAATTGTTGCAAGTGATGCACCTGCAGAACCTAATCCTAATGTGTAAATAAATAATGGGTCCAATATCGCATTTAAAATCACTGTTGCGACTACTACATACATTGCACGTTTCATATCTCCTTCACCACGAAGTATTCCGCTGCAACCATTTGAAAACATGAATGCAATTAAACCTAAAAACATTGGTGTGGCATATGAAACTGCTTCATTTAATGTTTGTCCGGTAGCACCATAGCTTCTAAGCAGTGGTTCCTGAACAAGCAATAATACAATTGTTAGAATAATTGATGCAATAAAAAAGATGTATAATGAATGTGTTGCAGATTTATTCGCCATTTCATGATTCTTAGCACCAATAAATCTTGCAATACTACTTGTTGCACCGTTTCCAAGCCCAACGCTTGCTCCATTCAACACCATAAATATTGGTGTTACAAATCCGATTCCTGCAATAGCGGTTGGTCCAAGACCGGCTACCCAGATTCCATCGATAATATTGTATAATGCGGTTAAAATCATGGATATCATAATAGGAATAGCTAATTTTTTTACAGCTATTTCAGGTTCACCTCTCATTAATTCTACATTCTTATTTGCCATACTGGATCCCTTTTTATTCTTCCTTAAGTATCTCTTCACTATTTCTTGCTATTTTTCTTAACTGATTTCTTGTTTTTTCATCTATCTTATCAATTCCGACTTTCGATTCCCAGTCTTGCAAGTCTTCTGTTAATAAAATAGCTAATTCAGCTCCTTTTTCTGTTGTATTTAGTATGTATTTTCTTCTATTGTTTTCATCAATAGTCCTTTTAACATATTCTTTGTCTTCTAGTTTTCTCAAAGCTTTTGCAATTGTTCCTTTGCTTTGGCCAAATATGTCTGCAAGGTCATCTTGAGATAAATTTTTCCTTTTATGTATCTCCATTAAATAACGTCCCTCATGGAACATATCTATTTTATTTGGATTTTTCATGGAATATCTTAGTTTATTTTTAGATATGTGGTGTATTAATGCAATAAAAGGCATTGAATCAAATTTATCAATCTTTTCCTGAGTCATAGTTTCATCTAATATGATTTTTTCAAAATAAATTTTTATTGATAACTCCATATTAATGTTTCCAAAGAAACTGTTTATAGGTAAACCATTATCTTGAACGGACATCAGTTTTAATAGAGATTAATCTAATATCTATTATTGGTGATGATGTGGATTATGAAGAAATAATTAAAGATAAATTCCCAAACTGTAATGTTGAAGTTTTAACACCAGATATTTTTGAACTGGAAAATTTGGCTGAATATATCACTGACGATATTCTTGTTTATAATCCTCATATTATTTTTGTATATAGGCATTTAATCAGATTCATGGTGAATGTCGATTGTAAAGGTAAAATCTATTATTTGGATGGCTTTTCAGAAGAAGACTTGAAAGTCATTTATGCAGGACTCTTAAAATATGCATGGGAATATGATGTTAAAGTTAATCTATTTAAGAATTCTGATCCTGATAATGATTTATTAGGTTTATAGTTAAAAAAATAAAAAAAGAGAAGTTAAAAGTTTAACTTCTAGAATAATCCACTTTCTTTTAAACGTTCTTCAAAGTATTTTGAAGATTTGTCTGCTTTTTGTTTAATGAGTGCTGCAGCAATAATTGTAACTATTCCAATACCTACAAGAATAGTCAGTGCTGGCATGTAATTTGACCATACCACGCCTAATTGAGCTTCACGAATCAATGTAATTGCATAGGTCATTGGTAAATATGGATACAATGTCTGGAAGAAGTGATGCATAATTTCAATTGGATATATTCCTCCAGTTCCAGATATTTGAAGCACTAAAAGGACTACTCCAATACCTTTTCCAACTTGGCCCAATGCGGAAATAATGGAATATACCAGAATCATAAAGATTACTGACACCAGTATTGCAGAGAAAATGAATAGTGGTGCATTTGTTATGTAAATTCCTAAAAGATATGCTCCGCTTATTGTTACCAATGCTTGAAGTATGCTCATAACTACAAAGAATGATAATTTACCCATATACATTTCAATTGGAGTGTATTTGGTTCCTTGGCTAGTTCCTGGAGTAATCATTACACAGGTAATAATTGCACCAACCCACATTGACAATACAATATAGAATGGAGCTACTTCAGATCCATAGTCTGGTACTGAAAATTCTTCGTGTCTGTCGAGTTTTATTGGTGAGAAGAAATATTCTCCAAGTTGGGTTTCGTTGATTCCAGTAACGCTTGAAAGTGAATTTGCAGATGAACTAAGAGAGGCTGCTGCGGTGTATAATGCCTGTGATGCAGAACTTGAAAGCATTTGAGCACCAGCAGCGAGGCTTAATGAACCTTCTGCAAGTTTAACTGAACCATCTGCTACTTGGTTTGCACCTCCTGCAACATCACTAGCACCATTTGCAACTTTTGATGAGCTTTCAGCAAGTTTAACTGAACCATCAGCTAATTGGGATGAACCTTTAGCTAATTCTCCACTTCCGTTTGCAAGTTTCACGTTTCCTTCAACATATTCTTTCATAGGACTTGGAAGTGTTGATGGGTTGACTTGGGATTGTATTTGTTCTGATCCTTGTTCTAATTCGTTGGCACTTTCTTTAATGGATGAGGAACCTTGTTTGACTTTATTTGCTCCATCATTGACTGCAGAAGATCCTTGTTGGACTTGTTCTGCACCAGATTGAACTTGACTTGCTCCGGATTGCACGTCTCCAACTCCTGAAGATACCTGGCTTGCACCGGAAGATATTTTTGCAGCACCTGCAGAAAGTTGACTTCCTCCACTTGATAACTGACTTGCACCTGATGCAAGACCATCTTTCAATTCACCAAGTTTTCCATAAGCTGCAAGGTTTATTATCTGAACAATCTTTGCATTAACTGTTGTATAAACTGTATTTGCACCTGTGTCAGTTAATTTTGTAGCAACAGGATTTGATTTAATGTTTACAAGGTACTCAAGTTCAGCCTGTTTTGGATTGTCTGTCATGATTGAAGCAATATTTTTACTCAGATTCTTAGGTATTATAATACCTGCATAGTAATCTCCATCATGAACACCCTTTTGCAGTTCATCTTCACTTACGAATTTCCAATTGAATTTCGTATTGTTTTTCAAATCCTTAACAATTTCATTACCAACATTTATTTTTGTACCATCTATTGTTGATCCATTATCCAAATTAGCTATTGCAAATTCCACTTCATTAGTGTTTTCATATGGATTCCAGCATGCCTGAATGTTTAAAAGAGCATAAAGGGAAGGTAAAATAATAATTGCAACTAATACGATTGTAACTATGGGATTTGAAAATGATGCTTTAAAATCACGTTTCATGATTTCTGTAATGTTTTTTAAATTAATTTTGCTCATTTAAATCACGTTTATACCTATTAGGTTATATTATTTTTCTTATAAATGATGGGGGGCTTTTCATATAGTGAAACGGTTGTGTTTCGTTTTTTTTGTTATTCAACAAGTAATATTGTTTATGATAGTTTCCAAGTTTCAATTTCAATCTTAAAGTTGAAATTCCCAAAATATTATTTTTCATTGATAAATTTTAACCTATGATACATATTATGTTAAATTTTTATAAAAAGGTATTGTTTAATTAAGATTTTCTCATGTAATGAGTATTGTACAATAAAAATAGAAATTGGAATATTATTATTTACATATATGATTACATTTGGAAAAATTCATCACAATATTCGCAATAATAATTATATTCATTTATGCAGCAGTTTCCTAGGATGACTTTATTGTCCATTGATTCGACAGCCAATTCATCATCAGGTTCTCCGTGAAAAACTTTTTTCAATTCACGCATGCATTTTGGACAGGTTTTCATATAATGCTATTGGTTGGTTTAAATATTAATAATCTATGCAATTAGGTAAATTTTGAATAATTTTGTGTTTTTTATAAGAAAAAACGAATATTTTATGCAAAACATTAAATTAACTAAAAGATATAATATAACTATTATTAAATTTATATGCTTTCTTAATTGAGAGTTTAATTAGTAGATTTAGCAATTTCAACCATTGCTAATGAAGTATGAAAGGTGTTTATGTGAGTGAACAAAAATTAGAAATTTTCAATGTTTTGAATTTTTTAGATAATGGCTATGAACTTAAGGATATTTTAAATGAAGGTAATTTCGGTACTTTCCCATCAGCACAAGACTGTATTCAATATTTAGTTGATGAAGGATATCTCGCTGGCGAATTTGAAGTAGAAACCTCTTCTAATACAGGTGGAGAATTAACTGCAGAAGAAATATCCAAAAAATACACTGTTGCTGAATTGAAAGATATTTTAAGAGAAAATGGTTTAAAAGTTTCTGGTAAAAAACAAGAACTTATTGAAAGAGTTTTACCAGTATTAAATGAAGGTAGTGAAGAAACCACTGAAAATGAAGGTAAAATATCTGCTGATTTAGAATTAACTGATAAAGCAAAAGAATATTTAAAAGAAAACGAATGGATGGATTTATACATGTTTGCACTTGTTGCATTCAGATTTGAAGACTTTGAAACTTATATGGAAAATTCATCTGAAGATGTTATAAATACTGGTTTAAAATTCTGTGATGAGATTATTTCAAGATCATTAATTGCTAATCAATTCTTGGTATTCATTGATGCATTATCTGCAAAAGCACACGTTTATGCTTATGATAAAGATTATGAATCCTTCTTGGACTATGATTTACAACGTTTCATATTAGGATTAAACCCTATTGTATTGGATCCTACAACCTATGCTACTTATGATGTAATTAACTATGCAAATGTAGTTAACTTGAAAAATGTCGTAGATCAACTTGACCTTGGAAGCTTAAAGAAAAGATTTGATAAAATCTGGAACAAATCCAATATCAAAAGTACTACTGTACCTAAAAAGACATGCTACAAAATCTTGCAAAAAGCTATGGCCGGTGCAAACATCGAAGAACTTAACTTTGATTTAAAACAAAAATACTTTAACAAAAAGTTCGGGATTTAAGTTATGGGAAGTAAAGTTGCTGGAATTGTCTTTATAATTGGCAGTTTATACTATATTGTATCTGAAGCTATTTCTGCAACTTTTTTCAATGCTTCTCTTTTCAATACTTATTTTTTTCACACTATTTCTGAACTTGGAATTCCAAATGTGAGTTCTCCGCTATCATGGCTTATGAATTCAGCATTTATTTTAATGGGTTTAACACTTCTTTTCGGCAATTTGTATAAGTTCAAAGATTTTTTAACTAAAAATAAAATTGCAGTCTACATTTTAACATTGATAACAGCTATCGGAGTTATTATTGTTGGTTTTATTTATGGTGGAAATCCATTTACATTGGGTTATCATATGATGGGGGCTATGATGGCGATTCTTGGTGGAAATATTCTATTGGTTGTTATTTCAAGGTCTATGAATGAATTTTCCAAATATCAAATGATTTCTCTGATTTTAGGTGTATTAGGTTTGATTTCATTTTGGATTATGTTTTTCAATATGAATAGTATTTACATGCCTATTTTTGAAAGACTTTCAGTTTATACTATGATAATTTGGTGCTTTTTAACAGGAATATTCGTTTATAGTAATAAATCCATTGTCTATTAATTATATTTTAATATTATTTTTAAATAATTGATGTTTTATAAAAAATATTTTATTTTTACTTTTTTTATTTAATAATACTCTCATTTTTATAAAAGTTTATATACTTTTTAAATTAACTATAATTAAAGGTGATATTATGACCAACTTAGATAAATCTGTTGAAGAAGAAATTTTAGCAATTGTCGAAAAATATCAAAAAGAAAACACAAAACTTTTAAATTATCTTATTACTGATGATGAGATTACATTCTTCTCTCCATTGGCAAACGGTAATTCAATTACTGCTGAAGACTTGCAAAAAGTCGCAGATATTTTAAAAGGTGCATTCAAAGGAATGCAAATTGTTAATCAAGAATACAGGTTCATATTTGAACTTGGTTTATAGTTGGGGTTATTCAACCCCTAAATATTTTTTAGTTAATTTACATTCACACATGCACTTAGTACAACCCAAACCATTTTTATACTGATCAACAATATATTCTCTGCATGTTTCAATGTCAATAATGTCCTCTCTGTTTAGTCTATCGTTCCATTTTTGAGGGTTTATTGCATCAACAGGGCATGCATTTTGACAATTTTCACAGTCATCGCATTGTGAATCTGTAATTGGAACTCCCAATTCAAGGGGCATATCAGTTAGTATTCCTCCTAATGCAACAGCAGAACCATATTCTGGTGTAACAAAAAGTGCAGACCTTCCAATCCACCCCATTCCTGATTTTGTAGCTATTGTCTTATATGGTAGTATACTCAACAGTTTTTTCATGTCACATTCATTTCTATCCATTGTAAGTGCAAATGCATTATATCCAAGATTTTTAATGTATTTTTCACCTTTAAGGGAAATTTCAGTTAACTTGTCAATTTGTGAGTGAAAACAGGACCAGTATGATTCATAATCTTCCTCTTCAACGTATTTCATTGCTCTTTTTGGAATCTTTAAAACAATGCTTATGCCATTTGGCAAATCTGTAAATTCGCTGGCTAGTCCATCAACATCAGCAAATCCCACTTTACTTGCTCCAATTTCTGTAAGATATTCTTTAAGATTATTTCCCTCAGACATGATTTTAGTTATATTGAATTTTTTATTTAACTTTTAGACTTTAATTTTATAAATGATTAAAAATAATATTAATTAATAGTGATTAAATGAAAGATATAGATGTTTTAATTGAAGCTTTACCTTATATTAAAAGGTTTCATGATAAAAAAATATTGATTAAATATGGTGGACATGCTATGGTTGATGAAGAAGCAAAGTCCTCCACAGCTCGTGATACTGTTTTACTTAAATATGTTGGAATGAAACCATTAATTGTACATGGTGGAGGTCCAGAAATCTCAAAATCCATGGATAAACTTGGAAAAGAATCCAAATTCATCAAAGGTTTAAGAGTTACTGATGAAGAAACCATGGAAATTATTGAAATGGTGCTTGTAGGTAAAATATCAACTGAAATCGTATCAGAACTCATTAAACACGATGGTCAGGCAATAAGCTTATCAGGTAAAGATTCAAGTTTAATCTTCGCTCATAAAAAAGCAGCAAGTAAAATCGATGAAGAAATAGTTGATTTGGGTCTTGTAGGTGAAGTGGATTGTGTTAACACTGATTTGCTTGAAATGTTTTTAGAAAACGATTACATTCCAGTAATCTCTCCAGTGGGTATTTCCCAAAGTGGTGCTAGCCTTAACTTGAATGCTGATACTGCAGCAGGTGAAGTTGCAAGTGCTATTGGTGCTGAAAAATTAATCATTTTAACTGATGTTCCAGGTGTCTTAAGAGATCCTTCTGACCCTTCAACATTAATTCAAAAAATCAAAGTGGATGAGATACCTTCACTTATTGAAGAGGGTATTATCTCAGGTGGTATGATTCCAAAAATAGAAACCTGTGTGAATGCTATTAATGATGGTGTTAAATCATGTCACATTATTGATGGTCGTAAAAAACATTCTTTACTTTTAGAAATCTTTACCACAGATGGTATAGGAACTATGATTTACAAATAATCATAGTCGCTTTTTTTATTTTTTTATTCTTTAAACATTGCTCTTAATTCTCTTCTGAGCAATTTCCATCCGTTTACTCTTGGAAGTTCGTCAAGTGTAAATATTTTCCTTGGAACTTTATATCGGGATACGTTTTCTCTAGCGAATTCTACTAATCCTTCGCTGTCTTCTTTGTCTTCCCAGACAACTGCAGCAACAGGTATTTCTCCTCTATGGCAGTCGTTTACACTGAAAATAGCTATTTCCTTAACTGCAGGATATTTGATTAAAACTTCTTCAACTTCAGTTGGATAGATTTTCCATCCGCTCATTACAATCATGTCTTTTTTACGGTCAGTGATGAATAAACGGTTGTCTTCATCAAGATATCCGACATCTCCTGTCAAGAACCATCCATCATCTAAAAAGGATGCTTTTGTTTTTTCTTCATTTCCCCAATATCCTTTTGCAACTGCAGGACCTCTAAGTGCAATTTCACCTTGTTCATATTGTGGCATGATTTTATCAGGGTCATGTTCATCAACGATTTTAACTTCTGAAAAACAGACTGGATGGCCTACACTTTCAAATCTGTCTGCTTCTCTGTAATCTTCAGGTCTGATTACTGTTCCAGTTCCAATTACTATTGTTTCAGACAATCCATATGCATTTATGATTGGTATTTCATAAGTTTCATGGAAGTCTTTCCATATTTTTTTATGCAATGGTCCTCCACCGGAAATGATTTCACGCACAGTTTCAAGCTGTTTTCTAGCATCAATGGTGGTCAATGAATGAATTACTGGAGGCATTCCAGATAATACAGTAACTTTTTCTTCTTCACATAACTCCAAATATTCGTCCATATTGAACTGTTCCATCATTATGTAGTATGCAGCAGCTCTTAAAGCAGAAATTGCCCAGGATAATCCGACATGTGCCATTGGATAGATTCCTAAAAAAACATCGTCCTGTTTGAAGGTCAATACATCACATTCGTTGTGTATTGCAGTAAAATAGTTTCCATGTGTGAGCATTGCACCTTTAGGCTGTCCAGTGGTTCCTGAAGTATATTGTAATTGACATAAGTCATCCCAATCGGTGTTTTCGGATTCTAAAACATCACAATTCTTAAAATCAGAAATCTTTTTTGGAATATATGTATCAATATCGATGATGTCTTTTGCTTTATCATCAGTAATCATCAATTTTGCTTTTGAGTCGCTTACAATGTAATCAAGTTCATGAGCAGTGAAAACTCTGTTGGTTGGAATAGCTATTGCACCTATTCTCCATATTGCGAAAAGTGAAAACAAGTATTCTTCGGAATTTTTTAAATAGATGAGAACTCTATCTCCTTTTTCGATTCCTAATTCCTTTAAGTTTCTACCGATTTGAGAAACTATTGATAAAATCTCCTTTGAGTTGTATTTTTCTCCTGTTGTGGGATTATATAATACGTTTTTATCTAAACGTTTTGAATTAGCATCTAAAAAAGTAGTAATGTTTAACATTATATTAACTCCTTGACTATTGCTTTTGTAACGTCCATTGTTGAAGAATCTCCGCCTAAATCTGGTGTTCTGATTTTGCAGTCTGCAACAACCTTTTCAACTGCATTTTTTATGTCATTTGAAATTTCCCATTCTCCTAAGTAATCGAGCATCATTGAAGCAGATAATATCATTGAACATGGGTTTGCAATGTTTTGTCCTGCAATATCTGGGGCTGATCCGTGAACTGGTTCGAACAATCCATTATGGTCTCCAATGTTTCCTGATGGGGCAAGTCCAAGTCCTCCGACAAGTCCTGCACTTTCATCAGATAAAATATCTCCGAATAGATTGCTTGCTACAATAACATCAAAGTTTTGTGGTTGGGTAATCAAATACATTGCCATTGCATCAACATAAAAGTCTTCAGTTTTTATTTGAGGGTATTCTTCAGCCACTTTGTAGAAACTTTCCTTGAATACTCCGTCTGTTTTTTTTAATACGTTGCTTTTATGAACACAGGTGACTTTGTTTTCTCCTCTTTTGAGGCATAAATTAAATGCTGCTTTTGATATTCTCTCAGATGCTTTTCTGGTGATTATTCTCTCAGCAATCATTTTATTTTCATCACCATATTCTGCTTGGGAATATAGTCCTTCAGTATTTTCCCTTACAATTACAAAGTCAATGTCATCATGAATTGAGTTCACTCCTCTGTATGATTTGATTGGCCTTATGTTTGCATAAACGTTAAGTTCTTTTCTTAAATTGATAATTGGACTTGGTTGTCCTGGTGTTGAGGTTGATGCTCCAAAGAGTACTGCATCACTATCTTTAGCTATTTTGATTGTTTCTTCAGGTAATGTGGTTCCATTTTTATTAAAACAGTCGAAACCTGCTTCACCATATTTGAAACTGAATTCTAAGTCTAATTTATCAAGTAAATATTCACAGGCAGACATTACTTCTCTGCCTATTCCATCTCCACTTATTACTGCAATATCGTACATTGTTTCACTTATAAAAATTTATTCATATATTAGTAATATTGCTTTAATTATATTTAAATGGATAATTTTAAAATTTGTTCGTACAGTATCGAAATATATTTATACATAAAAGATACAATACTATATTAATTACTAAAAATAATAGTAAAATTATTCAATATGAGGGATTACAATGGAAAGTACTATTGAAGAATTAATTGAATTATTAAATGATAAAGATGATTTTGTTGTTGAAGATGCAGTAGGACAATTAGAAATTAAAGGTGAAGAAGCTGTTGAACCTTTAATCGGCGCATTATCTCACAGGAAAAAAAATATCAGATTACATGCAGCTACCCTTTTAGGTGGAATGAATGCAGAAAGCGCTATTCCTGCATTAATTGAAACATTAAAAGATAACAATAAACTTGTAAGAAGAGAAGCTTCCACTGCTTTATCTCGTATGGGAGCACCAGCAGTTGATCCATTAATTGGAATCTTAACTGATGATGACTGGAAAGTAAGAGGGGCTGCTGCTTGGGCACTTGGAAACTTAGGTGATGAAAAAGCAATTCCTGAACTTGAAAAATTACTTGACGATGAAAGTAGTTTTGTAAAAGCAGGTGCTAAAAGCGCTATTGAAACTATCCAGAAATAAATAATTTATTTCTGTTCTCTTTTTTTCTTTATTTTATTTACATTTTCGTTGTATTAAATCTTATTTTTATTAGGAGTTTATAAAATGCATTACACAGGACCAGTTTATAGGCCACCGCCTGAAGCAAACACACCATTACTCGAAGTGACATATGTTCATGGAACAAATGCTCATTCTGCACAATGTATCATACACAAAATTTGGAATATCTCCAATTGAACATGTAAAAGAAGACTTGGAGGAATTATCAAAGTATTATCCTAAAAATTTAAAAAGAATATTCCTTGTAAATGGAGATGCATTTGCACTTCAAGCAAAAAAATTACTTGCTATTTCAGACTTGATTCATGAATATTTCCCAGAAGTTGAATGTATAACCTTCTATGCATCAATTACAAACATAAAACCAAAATCTGATGAAGATTTAAAAAAATTTAGGCAAAAAGGATTCAATGAATTGTACATTGGCCTTGAGACGGCTTATGACCCAGCACTTGACCAAATGAGAAAAGGTTATACTCAAAAGGATTAGTATGAACAGCTTGAAAGGATTCAAAATGCTGGAATGGACTACAATGCTCTATTGATGCTTGGTGTTGCTGGAAGAGGCAACTATAAAGATAATGCAGAAGCTACTGTTGATTTGCTCAATACATTCAAACCAAAAATTGTAGGGCCTCTGACCACTTCAATTCAAAAGCCAGCTCCATTGTATGATATGAAATTGAATGGTGAATTTGTTGAAGCAACAGAAAGAGAAATGATTCTTGAGGAATTAATTCTTCTTGAAAATCTTGAAATGGATGATGACTGTTTTTTCTTTGGAAGTCATCCATATAACTTGATAAGATTCAGCAATACTTTTAAAAACAGGGACAAAATGGTTGAAGATCTTATGAATCAGGTTGCTAAAATTGACGAAATGCGACCTGGAATTTTGGATGCCGTGCTTCCAAGAGGCAATTTGTAAAAATAGTGTAATTATGTGATTGGAATTATATGTATTTCATTCCAATCAATATTTTTCTTATTATATTGAAATTTTCATTAATTTAAGTTCATTTTTAAGTTTACTAATGAATTTGAATTCTTCTTCAAACTCCGGATGATTTCCAAATCCGCAATTGGGGCAATGAACTTGTTTGCAGCCATGTTTTCCACAACCGGCACAGCCTCTATTTTCTAGTTTTGTTTCATCAAATTCACATCCGCACATATGACATTTCATTATCTCACCATTAAATAAAAAAATTATGAAAACATTGAAATTTTATTTTATCTCAATATTTTCAGCTTCTTCTTTTCGAAGACAAACATCATATCCTTTTATGCTCATTTCAATTGGGTCTCCTAAAGTAGCAACCTTTTTGATTGTAATTTCTGCTCCTTTAACAAAACCCATACCTAATAAATGTCTTCTTAAATCCACATTCCCAGTATCATGAAATTTTACTAATTTCACTGTTTCACCTGGTTTTGCATCAGTTAATGTTCTTTTCATTTTTTCACCTTTTTTTAATAAATTAATAAATAATGATTAGAAAATTTTAATCATTATCTTTTGGTTTTTTAATTCCTCTAATTCCACTTCTGCTGCGCATTAAAATCACCTATATCCAAATCCTGCAAGTAAACCTATATTGTAAATCAAGAATGCTACAATATATCCGGTTACTAATGTAATACAACACATGGTTAATGCCCATCTGTAACTGTTGGTTTCCTGTTTGATTGCACCAATAGCTGCAAAACATGGAGTGTAAAGTAATGTGAATGCCATGAATGAAACTGCAGATAATGGTGTGAATGTATCATGCACTAAACTTGTAATTCCTGCTTCGTCATCTTCTGCCATACCAGCTAATGTACCGAATGTTGCAACTACTACTTCTTTAGCAGCAAGTCCTGCGATGATTGCAACAGCAGCCTGCCAGGTTCCAAATCCTAATGGTGCAAAGATTGGGGCAATAACATTACCGATCATTCCAAGTAAACTGTCTGCAGATCCGTATTCTACACCTAATGGGAATATGCTTAATGCCCATAAAACGATTGAACAAGCAAGAATGATAGTACCTGCTTTTCTTAAGAATCCTTTTACTTTTTCCCAGGTATGTAATAATATACCTTTGAGGGATGGTACTTTATAGGTTGGTAATTCCATAACGAATGGTGTTGATAATCCTTTGAACATTGTTCTTTTAAGGATAGCTGCAACGATAAGTGCTACAACAATACCTAATAGGTAAATTGCAAGCAACATGGTTCCCTGATTGTCCGGGAAGAATGCAGCGATAAAAATAGCGTAAATTGGTAATCTTGCAGTACATGACATGAATGGAACAAGCATCATTGCAAGCATACGGTCTCCTTCATTTTCCATGGTTCTTGTTGCCATAATAGCAGGCACTCCACATCCAAATCCTAAAATCATAGGAATGAATGCTTTTCCGTGAAGACCAACAATTTTATGCATTAATTTATCTAAAGTGAATGCTGCTCTTGCAAGATAACCACAGTCTTCTAAAATACTTAAGAACAGGAACATCAAGATAATGATAGGTAAGAAAGTGAGAACACCACCTACTCCACCGATGATACCATCACAGATGAAGGATGCTAAGTATTCATTTGCAATAAATCCTGCGACAAATTCGCTTATGCTACCAAATGCTACATCAATCATATCCTGGAAAGGAGCACCAATTGTGAATGTTAACTGGAACATGGCCCACATGATAATAATGAATATGAATGGAGCCAATATTCTGTTTGTAACGATCTTATCTATTTTGTCAGTAGTTGTTTCTTTTTCAACAGCAGGTTTTTTAACTGATTCGGCTACTAAACCGTCAATAAATGCATATCTTGCATTAGCAATGACTTCTTCTGAACCTTCCTGGTAAACATCATGTAAATGTTTGCTTACTTTATCTACTTCAATTAATATTTTAGATCCATACTCTGATTTTTGAACTTTATCTATGATAATGGTGTCTCTTTCCAATAATTTAACAGCTGTCCAGATTGAAGGAACATTCATGAGAGTTTCATCTTTTTTAATGATTTCCTGAAGTTCAGCTAAATGCCCTTTAATATCATTACTGTATGATATTTTTTCACTGGAATCTATAGGTTTTTTTGCTTGTTTTTCAACAGTATTTAATAATTTTTCAAACCCATCACCAGTTTTTGCGCTGATTTCAACTATTGGAATGCCTAAAAGTTTACTCATTAACTTAATGTCAATAATGTGTTCCTTTTTCTTTGCAAAATCATTCATGTTAAGTGCAATTACTAAGTTTGCACCTAATTCCATCATTTGTACTGTTAAGTATAAGTTACGTTCTAAATTAGCAGCATCAACTACATTAATAATCACGTCTGAGTCATCATCTACAATGAAATCTCTTGAAATGATTTCTTCCATGGAATGTGCACTCAATGCATAATTTCCAGGTAAGTCAATAACATTGTATTCGTAATTTCCATGTTTAAAATGACCTTCTGCTTTTTCAACAGTTTTTCCAGGCCAATTTCCTACATGTTGGCGCATACCGGTTAATTTGTTGAAAACAGTAGTTTTACCCACATTTGGGTTTCCTGCTAATCCTACAATTAGTTTTTTCATTAATTTTTCTCCAATTTTTAGTATCAATTAGAATAATCTTCTTTTTGAATATTATTCTTCAATAAAAATTTAGCTTTGCTCAGCTATGACTAAAATTCAAGCATCTAGAATATTAGTTATCAATCAAAATTTATCACAACTAAATTTTAGGTGTACCTAAATATGTAATTGTTAGTTGTCATGATATATAAATATTTAGGTATGCCTAAACTATTTATATCATGAAATTAAATAACAGTATTTAAAAAGAAAATTCTCTTATTTTCAAAAGGATGATAATGATGAATAATGCTATTGAAACAGCTAAACAATATGTTAATGGTAATAATTATGAAAATGCAATTTCATTGGCTAGAAAAAACCATGGAAATGATAATGTTGAAGATTATCTTGCAATTTTGGATTTATTAATTGATGCTAATTATTTGCCTGCAATTGAAGAAAAAGGAATATACTATCAACATTATGATGAATCTCATGACAATTATGATTATGGTGAGAAATATTTTAATCGATATTTGCAAGAGCAGCCAAATTCTATAAATGTTCTTTGTGATAAATCTTTATCAAAATTTAACAAAGGAAACCTTAAAGGAGCTTTAAAATATATTGATAAAGCATTAAACAATTATGATTCTTATTATGATATTGAAAAACCTCGTATAACTAAAAAAGAAGTGTTGATGAGTAAAATAAAATTGCTAATTAAAGCAAAAATGTATGAAGATGCATTAGCACTGCTTGATCAATATGAAACTGAGTATGATGGGGATGAAAAATCTGATTTGTATAAAGGACAAATGCTTCAAAAACTAGGTGAAAATGAAAAAGCAATGTATTATTTGGATAAATCCCTTCAAAATGAGGATACGTTAGTTGGATTCAATGCAAAAGCTGATGCATTATATGAACTTGGTAAGTATAAAGAGGCTCTAAATTATCATAAAAACTGTCTTCATTATGAAAGTAAAGTTGATGATGATTTGGAATTAATAACTAATTTTAACTACAAAGCTGCGTTCTGTTGTGTGAACTTGGGGAATGAATCAGAAGCAGTGAAATATTTAAATAAAACAATTAACATGTTAAATGAATATGGGAGACTTCCAAAGGATATTGAAGCAATATATCAGAAATGTTCATTCGAAAAGGAAAGGATAATTAAGAAAGGGGAAGTCAATGATGACGAGTTTGGAAAAACTAGATTCTTTTCTACAAGAACATCAATTATAATATTGGGTGTAATTTTATTTTTCTATGTGGTATTGCGATATTTTGGATATAATTGAAATCATATTAAATGTCTGGTGTTTGACGAGCAACACACAAATGGCATACTGCATTAATATTGTCTTTTTGACTGTCCTTAACTGGGCAGAAATATTCTCCATTTATCTCTTCTATTTTTAAACCACCAGGATATTCGCTTCCAACAAGATGTACTGGTTCTTCTAATATAAATGTAACATAAGCAGTATTTACAACATAAATCAATGGAAATTTGTCATCGTTATGTATTGTCATTTTTTCTTTTTCAAATGTTCTTTTAAATCTGGGAAATGATTTTTCAAAAGCTTTTTTATCAATTATTGATTTATGGTTGTAATCTTCATTTTCAAGAATGTCCTTTGTGCTCATAATGAATGATCTATTATATATTTCAAGGAATTTTTCACGATAATTTGCCTGAACATATTCCGCCTCTTTTCTTAAATGGGCTGAAGCAATCATCAGGTCATGTACGGATATTGTTGATGCATATTTTTTAAGAATAATCATTAATTCTTCTTTTGTAATGTTTTTCTTCAAAGACAATTCTTCAAATTCATCTAATATGCATTTACTTTTCATAGTTTTATATATATTGGATTTGATAAATAAATATGTTAAAAAAGTAATTGATATTTTTGAGTTATTCTAAATACTCAAAAATCTCTTCAACATTATCTGTGACTTTAAAAAGTTCAGTTTGTTTATATAAAAAGCCTTTTTCGCTCATTTCATCAATCATCTTAATCATTGTGTCATAAAATCCATTGATGTTAAAGATTACAATTTCTTTATTATGTCTTTTGAGTTTTCTGAGGGTTATGATTTCAAAGAATTCATCTAATGTTCCGATTCCACCCGGTGAAATAATGAATGCATCTGAATTTTCAACAAACTTGTTTTTTCTCTCATCCATTGTATCAACATAAATGAATTCACTGCAATCCTGACAAATCGGCTCAAAGTTTCCAATCCATTCAGGAGCAATTCCTATGCTTTTTCCATTGTTGTCATGCACTCCATGGGCACATGCACCCATCATTCCAGTATTTCCACCACCAAAAACAAGTGTATGTCCTTTTTGTGCAATAAGAGTGCCTAATTCATAGGCAACATCAGTATAAATTTCATCTATTTTTCTACTTCCAGATCCATAAAGGCAAATTCTCATAATCTTCACTTCCTAAATATCAGGGGTTTGCTCTGCAAGGCATAAATGGCAGATTGCATTTACATTGTCTTTTTGATTATCTTTCACAGGACATAAAAATTCTCCATTTCTTTCTTCCACTTTTAAGCTACCTGGGAATTCACTTCCAACAGGATGTATTGGTTCTTCCAAAATAAATGTAGTGTATAATGCGGTGATAACATAAATCAATGGGAACTTATCCTCTTTTGATGCAGTCAATCTTTCCTTTTCAAAAGTTCTCTCAAGCATTGGGAAAGACTCATCGTAGGATTTTTTGTCTATATTTGCATTATGATTGTAGTCTTCCTTTTCCAAGACTTCTTTCATGCGCATGATGAAATATTTGATGTAAACTTCCAGGTATTTTTCACGATATTGAGCATGAACATATTCTCCATCTTTTCTCATATGTGCTGTTGCAAGCATCAAATCATATACTGAGATAATCGCAGCATATTTTTTAAGCAAATCCATCAATTCATTTTTGGTAATTGCATCTTGGGGAGATAATTCTTTAAGTTCAACTAATATGTCTTCCGGGTTCATGATGTTTATTATAAAATTCAATAAATAAATACTTTTAATATAAAAATCTAAAATAATAGTGAGGTAAATTAAATGTCTGAAGGTTTTATAGAAATTACAAAAGAAGATATTGAAACTATATCAAATGCTTTAAAAGTCAATTCTGATTATAAATTAAACAATACAAAATTTGACGTCAAAACATTTGAAAACGGTAAGGATATTAGTTTAATTCAATATGTTGCAAACGTAGAAAACGAATTGGTTTTCCAAACAAAAGAAGAAAACGGCAAATACTACATCTCAGAGATTTTTGATTTATTTGTAGATAATATTGTAAACGGTAATGCTTCAAGAGATGTTTTCCAATCTGTAAGTAGTTATTTCCATGATGTAATTGAAAATGAGAATAATGATTTTGCAGATGAACAAGAAGAATTAATAAACTTTTTAGTATTGACTGAAGAGTATGATGCAAACAAGCTTGAAGCTGATTTGGATCCATCTAAAATACGTGAA
Organism: Methanobrevibacter sp.; assembly: GCA_022775905.1. Taxonomy (NCBI): domain Archaea; kingdom Methanobacteriati; phylum Methanobacteriota; class Methanobacteria; order Methanobacteriales; family Methanobacteriaceae; genus Methanobrevibacter; species Methanobrevibacter sp. The sequence goes on along the minus strand of JALFJX010000006.1, from coordinate 15,170 downwards.
GATTATAAAAATGATTATGACCAAATCTACACTGATGATTCTTTAAACAGGGTTCAAAAAAGTCTTGCATTAAAAGAATTGCTCCACATGTCAATATGTCAAGTTGTCAATGACATTGATTTATTTTTCACAAGGCCTTATGACTTGACTCCTGAAGAACATGCTGAAAAAACCAGACAGGAAAAAATAGCTGAAGAAAAAGAGTTGCAAATGTCATAAGTATTATAAGGGATATTATTCTATATATTTAATATAAACAAAATGCCTGATTATATGATAACTATTACCAGAAAAGAAGAAGTTGTTTTAGACCAAGTTAAAATATTCAATATGGAATATGATGATGGGATTCCATTAAACATCCTAAAAAAAGAGTTGGGATTTCACGAATATGATTTGGTTCATATTCTTGAAGAACTTCAGAATAAAGATTTGATTGTCTTTAAAGATAAAAAAGTCAGATTATCTGATAGTGAAAAAGAAATCAATACTGTTAATTCCAAAAAAGATGTTGAAGAATTGGAATTAAACTTAAAAGAAAAAGAATCCTATAATTTGATTAAAAATCTAGTTGATGATAAGAACTTGATTTCCAAATACACTCTTGAAGGTCATTTGTTATATGGTGACTTGAAACTCACAAACTTTAGAATGTACCATATCATCTTGTCTCTTCAAAACAAGGGTCTTCTAAAACCAATCGATAAAAATGACGGTGAATATTATTTATTAGTTGAATAATATTTTTTACTCTTTTTTTAATATTATTAGTATTAATATTTTATTAATTAATCATAATATTTATATAACTTAATTATTATATCTATAAGTAATAATTGATTTTTAATGTGTATTATTATGATGAGAATAAGTATGTCATTACCAAAAAAATTACTCGCCGATTTTGACGAAGTATTAAAAGACAGAGGATATCAGTCTCGTTCAAAAGGAATTCGTGATGCACTTCAAGATTATATAGTAAGGTATCAATGGATGAATTCCATGGAAGGTCAAAGAATCGGTATTGTAACTATTATTTATGATCACCACTACACTGGAGTTATGGAGAATTTAGCTGAAATTCAGCACAGTTTCAGAAATGAAATCAACACTAGTATGCATATTCACATGACTGACAAATACTGTATGGAAATTGTAGTGGTAAATGGAGATATTGCTGAAATTCGTGATTTAACTGAAAGAATCATGAGACTTAAAGGAGTTGAACATGTAAAACTCACAAGTACAGCAAATGGTGAAGAATTCAGTGAACCAGGTCACTCACACGACCACGGTCATCATCACCACCATTAACTCTTTTTTATTTTTTTTAACATGAAATTCAAAACAACTCATTATCATTTTGACTTACTTAAGGATAATGATAGATTAGCCGTTTTTTTTGAAGCTATCAATGATTATAATGGCAATACTACATTAGCTTATGATTTGGGCTGTGGAAGTGGAATTTTGTCCTATTTTTTAAATGATAAATTTGATGAAATCATATCTCTGGAAATGGATGATGCAGCATATATATGTGCAAAGGACAATTTAAGCCCATTTAAAAATATTGATGTTATTAATACCGACGTTTTAGAATATGACTTTTCAAAAAAAGCTGATTTAATAGTTTGTGAAATGCTGGATACTGCAATGATTGATGAAGAGGAAGTTCCAGTTTTAAATTATGCTAAACAGTTCCTAAAAGAAGATGGTAAGATTATACCTCAAGGAATCATAAATACTGTGGAACTTGTAAATCTTGAAAGACATTATATTCATTGGGATGAAGGAGTAAACTATGAAGAATACTCAAAACCAATAGTGTATAATGAATTTAATTTTTTAGATGAAATCAATCCTGAATTTGAAGCTGATTTGACATTAAAAGTAGATAAACCAGGAATCATCAATGGATTAAAGATTACAAGCTACACAAAACTTGATGACGGGATAATTGCAGGTCCATTGCCAATGTTAAATCCACCATTACTGATTCCATTAGATGAAAAGTCAGTAAAAGTAAATGATTTAATAAATGTAAAGTTAAAGTATGTAATGGGAAATGGAATAGAAACTATCCATACTGAATATTATTAAGGTGATATGTTGTCTTTTGATTTGGATTTGAATGAATTTTTATCTGATTTTAATAAATTAATAGTATTAGGTGTCGGCAATGAACTTAAAAGTGATGATGGTGTCGGACCGTTCATTATTAAGAAATTAATTGATGATAATATTGAAAATGAAAATTTAATACTAATCAATGCAGAAACAGTTCCTGAAAATTTCACAGGTAAAATCAGAAAAGAACAACCAAGCCATGTAATTATTGTAGATGCATGCTTAATGGGAGCTCAACCAGGAAACATCAAAATTGTTGATAAGGATGATTTTGCAAACATTGGTATTTCCACACATTCCATGTCATTATCATATTTTGTTAAATATTTGGAAAGAGATAATGATTTTAAGGTAATATTTGTTGGAATTGAACCTGAAACTATGGATTGGGGTGAAAAACCAACAGAACAAGTTGAAAAAACCGCTTATTATTTCATTGATTTATTAAAGGAGATTGTATTATGAAGTTATTGTTTATTGGTTCAAGATTATATGATGATATAGATTGGTATGTAAGAAGAAAAAACATTGAAAGTGTTTTGACTGAATCCAATGAGAATGCAATTAATTTGGACTTGCCTGATCAGGTATTTATTGTTCCTCGTGGTATGGATGGTCCAAAACAGGTTGCATTAATGCAAAAGGTAGATGCTATTGTTCCATTAATTGGAATTGATCCTCCATTGATAGATGTTGCACACATGAAGGAAGAAGTTGAAGAGGAATATGGAATTCCAGTAATTGCTGCTGGTGTAAGAGCAGTTGAATTAACTTCAGATAAAATCAAAACTAAAGGATTTTATGATGAAATAGGTGTCGTAACTCCTAACTATCAAATTTTAAACAGTCCTGATGATTTAACTTTGGAATTTCCTGTAGTATTAAAACAAGGGGCCGGCCAAGGTGGAAAAGATATTAAAATTGCAAAATCCATTGAAGATGTAAAAGAATACTTTGAAACTTTTGACCAAGCTTTATGTGAAGAGTTCATTGAAGGATCTGAAATTTCCATTGAAGTATTAGGATTCAACGGCGAATATGTTGCATTACCTCCAATATATAAGGGAGAAACCACTATTGAAGGTACACATCCATTGCATAAGGTTAAATTAGGTCCTTGTATGGTTCCAGGATTAGACAATAACTTAGTTCAACGCGCTGCTTATAAAGTGGCTAAAAACTTGGCATCTGATGGTATTTTTGAGATGGATTTCATGTATTCTGCAAAAAAAGACCAATTATATGCAATTGAAGTCAATACACGTCCTAATGGAACAAGATATTTGACTACTGCAACATGCGGTGTTAACTCATTATGTGAATTGGTCAATATGGCTATTGGGGAATTTTCATTATCTAATATTTCAGATAAGTTAGAATATAATTATGCTACTGAAATTCCAGTCGGTAATTATGAGGGTCCTGCTCCAAATGAACCTGTAAAGTCATTTGATGACAATGATTTTGTTGTTCATGGTCCTGCTGGATATCAAAGGGTTACTGCAAGAGCAAAATCAAAAATTGATTTAGAAAAATTAGTTGATAAATTAGTGTAAATCTGTGTTATAAGTTATAATTATATACTATTATCAATAGATATTTTAGTAATCTAAAAGATTTATTGTGTGGTAATAATGAATAATACAGATATGTTAATTCTTTTTTTAATAACATTATGTGCAACAATATTCTTTACATGGTATGTAAAAAGAATATTGCTTAAAGCAAGGATTGCTGACAATCCTATAGTTAGTGAACATAGACATAAGAGCGGAACTCCAACAATGGGGGGAATTGCGTTCTTATTCACAATTTCTTTGATAATTGTATTATATTATCAGAACACTCCAGTAATGCTAGTGTCATTCATCATGCTTGCAGGTGGTATTGTAGGTTTAGTTGATGATTTAATTGGTCTTAAAGTTAAAGAAGTTCAAAAAATCGTTGTAAATATTTCAAGTGAAGTTATCACTCTTGGAAGATTGGATGTTGAACCTAATGAAGAAGTGCGTGTAGCTACTCCTAAAGCAAAAGCTGAAGTTGATGATTTGCTTAAAGAAGGTAAAGTTGAAGTAGTTGGAGAAGTTCCAATCAAAACAGAACCTGAAGAGTTTGAAAAAGTCATCTGTCAAATAGTATTAGGTTTATTCTTTGCATTAACTGGTATTGTTACTACTATTGGTGGTTTCCAATTAGGTATTTTGGCTATTCCTGTTGTTATAATAGCGATTCTCGGATGTATTAATTCAGTTAATCTTATCGATGGTATGGATGGTCTTGCAGCAGGTATTGTTGGAATTGCATCAATTGCTTGCTGTGTATATGGTTACTTATTCGGACAAGCATCAATTATACCACCGTTCTCAATTCTTGCAGGATTATGTTTAGGATTTTTGGTATTCAACAAACATCCGGCATCAATATTTATGGGAGATACTGGGTCATTCGTATTAGGTACTGGATATGCAGCAGCTGTTTTAGTATGTGATATTCCATACTTTGGAGTCCTTGCATTAGGTGTACCAATCATTTCAGTTGTAGTCAGTTTACTCCACAGAGCAAATGTTATTAAATTACCAGTAGAACCATTACATCACACTTTAAATCACTACGGTATGTCTGAAACAAAAATTGTATTCAGCTATTGGGGAATTACACTTTTATTATGTATAATAGGCATTCTTGCTAAGATGTACATATTCTAATTTCTTTTTTTTCTTTTTTAGGTGATATTATGAATATTAATGAATTACTAAGGATGGTTAATGGAAAACTTTATGGAAACGTTGATTTTTTTTCAATCGATGGATTTTCCGGTAGATTTACTTTTTTAAATGATGCACACACAGGGGATATTGTTGTAAGGCACTGGATTAATGGCGATGGTATTGCAATTGCATTCCGTAAGAACATTGCTTGTTTGATTACTCAAACTCCAAAGGATGATGCTATTGAAATGGCTGAAAAGCTTAACTTTCCATTAATAGTTACAGATAAAATAGAGCTTGCCAATTCTCTTGCTCTTTCACATACCATTAAAAAATATTCACCTAACTCAACTAATATTGTAATAACTGGAACTAATGGTAAATCAACAACTTCTCACTTAATTTACCATATTCTAAATAATGCAGGATATCATGTACTTACAAATACAGACAGTGAATCTGAATTTAATACTTTAATAGATCCTATGGTTTCAAAATTAATATCCGATGAAGTTAAGAAAAATGGAAAATTGGATTATTTGGTCATTGAAGTATCAGAAGTTCAGGGTTGGCTTGGAAAACTAATGAAAAATCATGCTGCATTGATGAGTGAAGCAATCAAACCAAAAGTTGGGGTAATAACAAATATTGCAATGGATCACATAGGTCTTGTAAACTCTATTGAAGAAGTATTTGATGAAATAACAGCGGTTCCAAAAGCAATTGGCGATGGAGTATGCATCTTAAACCATGATGATGATTTGGTTAGAAAATTAGATGCAAAAAATCCTTTCTATGTGTCAATGTCTAAACTGGATGAGGAAAATGCAGTCTACTTTGACAATGATGCAATTTATTATAAAAACAATCCAATTCTAACAGTTGATGAATTGCCATTTACAGGTAAGCATTTTATACAGAATATCCTATCTGCTATTGGAGCATGTGTTTCATTGAATATTAAAATGGAAGATATTGTTGAAGGAGTCAAATCTTATAAAGCACTCAATAGACGTTTTGCAAAATTAAACGATGAACCTTTGATTTTTGATGATTTTGCACACAATCCTGATGGAATCAAAGCGACTATTTCCGAAACTCTCAAATTGCTTCCTGAAAATCAAACATTATATGTTGTTTGCGCTATTAGGGGATCAAGAGGTGTTGAAATCAACGAGTTAAATGTTGAAGCACTGGTTGAATCAATGGATGACAATATTGAACTCATATTATCTTCAAGTAATGATGTTGTCAATAATTTGAATTGGGTTAATGATGATGAAAGGGAAGTTTTCTTTGATGTTTTAGGTAAAAATAATGTTGATTATATTCACTATGGTGATTTAAAAGACTGTTTAAGTGAAGTTTACAAAAAAGCAGATAAAAAAGACATAATTTTGTTAATTGGTGCTCAGGGAATGGATCCTGCTGAGTCACTTTTAAATGACATAAAATAAATTTAAATATTAAATTAGTTTAATATAATAAATGTATAAATTAATTCTTTTTATGAAAGAATATTGATACAAGAGGAAATAAACATGTTTATAAAGATTAGAAGAGACACATTAATAATTTTATTATTAGCGTTTATTTTGATTCTTTGTGGCCGTTTAATTACTTATGTAGCGTTTGCATCTTCTGATGAAATAAATGATGGTATTGCTATTTCAGGTGTCATTGTTAAAGGTAATGATATCGTTCCGGTAGATACTATCAGATCAAATGTTATGCAAGCGGGTTTTAGGGATGGTAGTGTGATTTATGGAGACATTTTAAAAACTTCCAAAAGGGAGGTTTCACTCCAAGATGCTATTCAGACGGCCCAAGAATTTGCAACACGGTCCACAGTGCCGGGTACATCTGTTCAACCTATTACTGCAGCAGATGTTCAAGTAGATAAAAATACTGGTGTAGTTACAGTCACTGTTATTGAAGACTTTTCGTCTGTTGAATTGGAAAACAAAACAAGTGGTGGATGAAATTGAATAAGCTAAAAGTATCACTTGTATTTTTTGCAGTATTATTATTGACAATGAGTAGCGTAGCAGCTACTTGTAACATTATAGTTATTACTGACCCTTCTGGTAAGGACCCTAACGGTGCAGCTGCTGGAAGTATGTCATTTGCGGACAATATGTTCCAGTCAACTTTCCTGTTATCCAGAACTAATCATTTTGCAGTACTCTCTGGGGGTACTGGTAGTTCTGATACTAGGTTAGATTCCATTATTGATGCAGTTGCTAGTTTGGAAAACAATGCTTCTGCAGCATCTGCAGCAGCTATTGCATCCCAGTTTTCAGGAGCGCGTCTGGTCGTCGGCGGTCCTAGTATTGGTGCGGCTGTTGGAGGATCATTCAATGCATATGTAATTACAGTTGATGATGCAAGCAATGATATTAAGGTAACTCCTTATACTAGTGGTGTAGCAACCCTGCAACCTGGTCAGAAAGGAGCTATTATTCACTTGAGGAACACTGCAGGTAACCCATTGTATGGTACTGCGGATTCTGTAAGAAAAGAAACAGCAATGAATATTGGTAAAATGATTAGGGACGGTTATTCTGCAACTACAATTTTATCAGAAGCTATGGGTGAAGTAGCTAAGGATTCTGGTGAAAAATATGGTGGGGGTGGAGTAAACCTCGTATCTGGTATTTCAACTTCCGACATGTTCACACCTAAGGAAATGAATGCTACTGGTTACCCGATGGATGAAGAATATTCCAAAGTTTGTGACAGTTGTGGATGGGCGATGGGTTTCCCTGCAGCTGAAGCTTATGAAAAATGTCCTGTATGTAATGATGATATACGGACTGTATATGCATATCAGGCATTGGGTAATGCATTGACTGTTAGTTCGAAGGCGGTCAGTGTTTCAGTCTATGGAAGTGACAGACCGGGATTATCAGAAACAACTAAAGAAGTTGTCGAAGCTTCTGTTGCTAAAAACGGTTATGATGCATCTGCAATTGCAGGTTCTATTAACAGAGGTATTAACAATGGTCTTATCGTTGGTGTTGATCACGTTGAACCTAAAGATATCAATGTTAAACAAGGTTCAAAAGCAGTTGGTGTTTATTATAAAGCACTTCCTAGTGAAAGATCATCTCCTGCGTGGGATCTGCCAATAGATGGGAACATTTTAACAATTCTTGGAAGTGTGCAGACTGCTGTTGGTATTATCTTGATTTTATTAGTAGTATTCAGAAGCAGATTGCTTAAATCTTTCCAAAATCGGTGATTATTCACCTTTTTATTTTTTTTATTATGGTGGTTAAATATGGCATTAATTTTAATCAGAGGAGAAACAAATTCAAAATTACTTAATGCGATAGCAGATATGGAACGTCATGGTAATTTGAATTTAACATCAAAGCCTAAAGTGGTTGACTCTAAATTTGCTGATTCATTAGTTGAAAAAATTTTAAATTCTAAACTCAGAACCAAATCTAAAGTCGCTACTGCATTTTTTGTAAAAGAAGATACTACTTTAAGTATTATGCAAGTAAAAAAAATTCATCCTCCAGCACACGTTGTTGTTGTCAGTGATGAGTATGATGGTTATCATAAATTGAAAAAAATACTTAATAATGCTAGAGTATTTCAGGGGTATTATTCCCATAAGGCTAAAAATGATGGTTTAATAGATTATTCTGTTAAAGGTCAAAAAAGGCATGTAAAAAATGAAAAGTTAAACAGCTATGTAAAATAACTATTTCCTTTTTATTTTCACAATACTTCCTAAGGTACGTTCACCTGTGGAAGTGTTAATAAATTGATTTAAATCAACATTACTTGTTTTTTCAAGAAGTTTTATGTTTAAAACTTTTTCAAATTTTTTTGTTAATTTTATATCTGGAGTCATTTTTCCAGTTTCGATTCTGGTGATTACAGATACTCTTTCATTGATTTTTTTACCTAAATCTTCACGAGACCATTTTTTGGATTCTCTTGCATTTCTAATTTTTGAATCGAATTCTTCAACTAATTCTTCGGTAGGTTCATCTCTTCTGGAGTAGCTACCACGTTGAGTACTTTTAGCTTTCTTTCCTTTGGATTGCTGTCTAAATTTAGGTTGTGCAGGTGCTTTTTGTATTCTTCCAAGTTTTGAACACTCTTTACATACAACCATAACTGATCCTTCGATTTTTGCTCTTATTGGATTATCTTCGGGTACTGTTTTTCCACAGATTTCACATTCCATATTAATCAGTTTCCTTTATTTTTTAATAAATATTATATACTATTTAATTTATAAATGTTTGTTGGTAGGAAGTTTAAATAAATACTTTTATATACTTTAAAGTTACAAATGGTTATTAAAGTAGTATGTTATGAAAAATTTAATTGCTAACTGGAGATGATTCACATGGATGATTTTAATGATTTGGAAAATTCTTCAAAAGATCAATTAATCGAAAAAGTAGAATCTCTACAAGATGAAATAGAATTATTAAGAGAAGAAAAATCCAAAGCAAAAAGTAACTTAATGTGGAAAGTTAGGAAATTAGAAAAAGATAAAGTCTTAATTGAAAATGAAAAAATTAGACTCGAAAGAGAAACTAAATCATTACGTTCAGAAGTTGATAGATTTAGGTCTCCACCTTTGGTGTTAGCTACTATTACTGAAGTATTGGATGATAACAGAATGACTGTTAAAAGTAGCACAGGACCTAGTTTTCTTGTTAATTACTCAAAATTCTTAGATGAAAAATTATTAGTCCCTGGTTCCAGGGTCGCATTAAATCAACAAACTTTCGGTATTGTTGAAGTTTTACCATCTGAAAAAGATGTAAATGTTTCCGGAATGGAAATCGAAACTAAACCGGATATTACCTATGAAAGAATTGGTGGTTTGGAAGAGCAAATCAGAGAAGTTAAAGAGACTGTTGAATTGCCTTTGACTGAACCTGAATTATTCGAAAAAGTAGGAATTGAACCACCTAAAGGAATATTGTTATACGGTCCGCCAGGAACAGGTAAGACTTTACTTGCAAAAGCTGTTGCAAACGAAACCAATGCTACATTCATTAAAATTGTAGCTTCTGAGTTTGTTAAAAAATACATAGGAGAAGGTGCAAGATTGGTACGTGAAGTATTTGAACTTGCTAAAGAGAAAGCTCCTGCAATTATATTCATTGATGAACTTGATGCTGTTGCAGCTAAAAGACTTAAAAGTTCCACTAGTGGTGACAGAGAAGTTCAAAGGACTTTAATGCAACTTTTAGCAGAGCTCGATGGATTTGAATCCAGAGGAGATATTGGTATTATTGGTGCAACCAACAGACCTGATATCTTGGATCCTGCATTATTACGTCCTGGTCGTTTCGACAGATTTATTGAAGTTCCACTTCCAAATGTTGATGGAAGACGTGAAATTCTTAAAATCCACACTAAAAACATGTCCTTCGATGAAGAAGCAGACATTGACTTGCTTGCTGATTTAACCGAAGACTTGTCTGGTGCTGACTTAAAAGCAGTATGTACTGAAGCGGGTATGTTTGCAATTCGTGAAAAACGTGATAAAATCACTGTAAATGACTTTATGGATGCTATTGAAAAAGTAATGGCTAAAAATAAAGAAGACGAAATGTTCAATACCGAAGCTGGAGTAATGTTCGGATAAATTTTAAAATCATAAATAATAAGCCAATGATGAACCCTATGAGCTCTGATATGTGATGAATGATGGGCGAGCTGAGGCTTATTTATTTAATCTTTTTTTTTATAAAACTTTATTTAAAAGTTAATTCTAATATTAAATTATGTTATTTAATAAAAATGAGAATAAAGCTAATGAACGAATTCTTTATAAAACAAAATCTAATATGCTTTTAGGCTGTAAAAAAGCTATTTATGGTCTGGTGTTATTGATTGTTGTTTTGTCTGTTTCACCAATGATAATAAAATCCATTGGGAATATGCAGGTATATCTGATTTCTCAAATTCAATTGCCTTTAACCAGGTATGCTGCCATAGCTTTTTTTGTTGTCATTTTTATTATTGTAATATATATTATATGGCAAATTATCAGTTGGTATTCTCTTGAGTATACACTAACAGATTCAAGAATTATTATTAAATCAGGTGTGATATCAACTAAAAAAAATTACATGCCTTATGCAACTATTCAGGATGTGAGTACTTCTCAAAGCATTCTTGCAAGGCTGTTTCGCATAGGTACTGTATCAGTTTTCAGTGCTTATGACAATAATCAGATGGAGTTAAAGAATATTTCAAATCCTTCTGATGTTGAGGAGATAATATTTTCAAATATGAGAGGATTTAGAAGTTTCCAGCCTCAACAGCAAAGATCCATAAATCGCCAGCAGGAAAATTATTTGGATGATGGTGATTATTTGGGCAGGAATGATATGTATGATGAATTCGAGCCGATTACTCCAATCACCCGTGAAAGGGATGTATATCCTAGAAGGGATTATGAATATTATCCTGAAGATATGAACTTTGAAAACCTCAGTGGCCAAAGGCATGAATATGAATATGAACCATATGATAATAAATTTGGAAATGATGTTGATAGATTTGTTGATGAATTTGAACCTCAAAACAGTTATTCAGATGAAAGTTATTATAATGACATAAGGGATGATTATTCTTATAGTAATGATGATTATTATCAAAATATTGATTCACAAACTCAATATAATGATAATCATGTTGAAGTTTCAAATAAAGATTCAAATAATCTAGGTAACTCTAGTGAAGAAGTTATTAAAAGACATTTTAATAAATTTAAAAGATAATATTTATTTTTATTTTTTTATTTCAGGTGAAGTTAATGGAACTATTATGTATACAATCACAGGAACATCCTGAATTGCCTCTTGCTGAATTAAATGCAGTAATGGAATGTGAAAATATTGATGCAGATGTTGATGTGATTACTGAAGGTTTGGTTATTTTAAGAAATATTTCAGCAGATGATTTGGATTCATATTATGAAATATTGACAAGAAGATTAGGTTATACTCATGAAGTGCATGAACTTATAAAAGAATCCAATCTAGATAATTTTGATGAGGACATGTCTTCCATTGCATGGTCAGAGTATATTGATGAAACTTTTGCTGTTCGTGTAAAAAGATTTCACACAGAAATTGACACTGTTGCAACTGAAAGAAAATCAGGTTCTTTGATTCTTTCAAACTGTGATGATATTAAAGTTAACTTATCAAAACCTAAAACATTAATCCGTGTTGTTGCTCATCAAAATGATATGTTTATTGCTATTGAAAGAATTAAACTAAATAAAAAACATTTTGAAGAAAGTAAACCTCATAAAAGACCATTCTTTTACCCTGGATCTATGAATCCAAAATTGGCAAGATGTATGGTTAATCTTTCAAGAGTTAAAGAGGGCCAACTGTTGCTTGATCCATTTTGTGGAACTGGTGGTATACTAATTGAAGCAGGATTAATTGGATGTAAGGTTGTTGGTTCAGATATCTACTGGAAAATGAAAAAGGGTACTTCAATTAATCTAGATTACTATGGAATTACTGATTATAGAACATTTAATCTTGATGTTCGTGAGCTCAAAATGTATGAAAAAGTAGCTGCTGTAGTTACTGATCCACCATATGGTATCTCTACCTCTACTGGGGATATTGAAGGGGACGATATTTTCAGGGAATTTTTCAAATCTATCTATGATAACATGAGGGATGATGCATATCTTTGTATGGCAAGTCCGCATTATGTTGATTTAAAACCTATGGCTGATGAAGTAGGTTTTTACATTGTTGAACAGTATGGAATTAAAATGCATAGGAGTTTGACAAGGATTATTACAGTAATCCGTAAAAATACCTCAGAATAATATAGGCATATTTATATACTAGTTATTTGTCTAGTAAGCTTATTATACCTAAAATTCCATTACTTTATTTTCTTTTATTATTCATCTGATTATTAATTTATTTTACTATTTTTTTCTTTTTCTAAAATTGATTTATTTAACTTAGTATTCATGTTTTTATTTTATAAAATAGTTGATAAAAATTTTTATTTAAGTAAAATATTTATTTTAATTTATTATTTTATTTTTTCAATATATTTTGCAATATTTTATAATTGAATTTGTTACTAAAATTTGTCTGTCTAATAGATGTGCTATGTGTTATATGGCGATGACCTAAGTATTATTGCATGGAGCAATGTTTACTATGATGGTTGCATTCCGCATGTAGCGATACATTTGTGAGTACTTGAATTTTCTCAAGTATGATGTTAGTTTTGTAGATGTGGTGAATTAGTTACAAATTTATTTGTTTCAAATTTATGTGTATACTCGTCTATATTTTTTAGCGTACTTCATAATTTCAATTTAATTATAGTTTATTATGATCTGTTATGTGTTCAATTCTGTTTGATCCTGGCAGATGCTACTGCTATTGGGATTCGATTAAGCCATGCAAGTCGAACGAGTTTAGACTCGTGGCGTACGGCTCAGTAACACGTGGATAACCTACCCTTAGGACCGGGATAACCTTGGGAAACTGAGGATAATACTGGATAGGCAATTATTCCTGTAATGGTTTTTTGTTTAAATGTTTTTTCGCCTAAGGATGGGTCTGCGGCCGATTAGGTAGTTGGTTAGGTAATGGCTTACCAAGCCTTTGATCGGTACGGGTTGTGAGAGCAAGAGCCCGGAGATGGAACCTGAGACAAGGTTCCAGGCCCTACGGGGTGCAGCAGGCGCGAAACCTCCGCAATGTGAGAAATCGCGACGGGGGGATCCCAAGTGCCATTCTTAACGGGATGGCTTTTCATTAGTGTAAAGAGCTTTTGGAATAAGAGCTGGGCAAGACCGGTGCCAGCCGCCGCGGTAACACCGGCAGCTCTAGTGGTAGCAATTTTTATTGGGCCTAAAGCGTCCGTAGCCGGTTTAATAAGTCTCTGGTGAAATCCTGTAGCTTAACTATGGGAATTGCTGGAGATACTATTAGACTTGAGACCGGGAGAGGTTAGAGGTACTCCCAGGGTAGAGGTGAAATTCTGTAATCCTGGGAGGACCGCCTGTTGCGAAGGCGTCTAACTGGAACGGTTCTGACGGTGAGGGACGAAAGTTAGGGGCGCGAACCGGATTAGATACCCGGGTAGTCCTAACTGTAAACGATGCGGACTTGGTGTTGGGGTGGCTTTGAGCTGCTTCAGTGCCGAAGGGAAGCTGTTAAGTCCGCCGCCTGGGAAGTACGGTCGCAAGACTGAAACTTAAAGGAATTGGCGGGGGAGCACCACAACACGTGGAGCCTGCGGTTTAATTGGATTCAACGCCGGACATCTCACCAGAGGCGACAGCTGTATGATAGCCAAGTTGATGACTTTGCTTGACTAGCTGAGAGGAGGTGCATGGCCGCCGTCAGCTCGTACCGTGAGGCGTCCTGTTAAGTCAGGCAACGAGCGAGACCCACGCCCTTAGTTACCAGCTTATCCTTTTTTGGATGATGGGCACACTAAGGGGACCGCCTATGATAAATAGGAGGAAGGAGTGGACGACGGTAGGTCCGTATGCCCCGAATCCTCTGGGCAACACGCGGGCTACAATGGCTAAGACAATGGGTTCCGACACCGAAAGGTGGAGGTAATCCTCTAAACTTAGTCGTAGTTCGGATTGAGGACTGTAACTCGTTCTCATGAAGCTGGAATGTGTAGTAATCGCGTATCACTATTGCGCGGTGAATACGTCCCTGCTCCTTGCACACACCGCCCGTCACACCACCCAAAAAGGGCTTGGATGAGGATGTAGTGTTTTGTTATATTCGAATCTAGGTTTTTTAAGGAGGGTGAAGTCGTAACAAGGTAGCCGTAGGGGAACCTGCGGCTGGATCACCTCCTTTTACTTAATATATTTATTTTGTGTGTATTGGATTGATGTACACAATTTGAACTGTTTATCAGTTTCTACAAAACTAATTTATTGGGCCCGTAGCTCAGACTGGGAGAGCGCTGCCCTTGCAAGGCAGAGGCCCCGGGTTCAAATCCCGGTGGGTCCACTTAATACTTTATGTATTTTTATCCGTGCAGCATTGTTTCTGTGTGAAACTAATGTGAAGGGAAAATTTATATTATTATGATTTTCCGTGCATAAGTAACCCTAACTGGCACTAACTAACCAGATTGTGTTAGATTATGTGTTAATTTTTGAAAAAAGATCAAATCTTATTATTGATTTAAGTCTTTTTTTAAGCATTGTTAGAATGAGAGACTATCCTAATTAGTAAAAGTATGGTTTTTATTCTTCTTAATGGTTAAAAAAAAATATTATAGACTTTTTTCTTGTGTATTAGATTTTTTTTGAATTGT
>JALFJX010000005.1 GCA_022775905.1 Methanobrevibacter sp. | reverse complement strand
CCGGATGCACCAGTATCACCAGTAGCTCCCTTAGGTCCTTTCAAATCAAAGTATTGGTCAACTAATGCTTTACCGTCACTTATACATGCAATGTGACATATATTATATTCGCTCCTTGTTATAACCCAATCTCCAAGGTTTACTTCTGTTGCCCAAGGATTATCTGCTAATAAATCAGATACATAAAACCCCCCATACAATGTTGGTTGAGCCGGACACTCTGCTGAAGATAAGCTACTATTTCTACCACTATGATACATGAAGATTTGAGCACCTGCTTTACCTGCTGGACCAGTTGCACCAGTATCCCCAGTATCACCTTTAGCTCCTGTTTCACCTGTGGTGCCGGTAACGCCTGTGTTTCCAGTATCACCTTTGGGACCAGTTATATCATCAAAATATAAAGTGACCTCTGTGTTTGCACCGGAAAATATTATCTGCCTATGTGCTGAGTCTTTATATACGTCGATACTTTCCCCGTCATCTCCGGTATCCCCTTTCGCACCAGTATCGCAGGTATTACCTTTTGGACCTGTTTTTCCGGTATCTCCTTTCTCGCCGGTGTCTCCCTTTGAACCGGTTGCTCCGGTTTCAACTGTTGCACCTGTATCTCCAGTATCGCCTTTAGGTCCTGCCGGTCCAGTGTCACCTGTGTCACCTTTCTCCCCAGTTTCACCAGCACCCCCACTAGCTAATTTAAAACAATTAATATAATTATAATCATCTGAATCTTCTACTGGATGTAGGGCTAAGTATTCACCTGAAAAATCTTTAACGGCTCCGTTTTCACCTAGTTTAATTTTATCTGCCGGTGCAATATCTGTAACACCACTGGCCAATTTGAGTCTGTATAGTTGGCCTAACACTAACACGCTAGCTTTTCTTTGACCATTCTCCATTACTGTTGGATTATTAACAATAATGCCTATTGGTATTTCATCATTACCTCCAGTAAATTTCTTGACCATTTCTTTTCCGATTTCTGATTTAGATGATATTGTAACAGTATCTTCAGGATATAATTTATTTGTATAATCATAACCAATGCTTTGGCCGGTTTCAGTAACGACATCTTTTGATGTTACATCTCCATCATCGAGTAAAAATGTTGTGACTTCTTTTCTTTGTTCCAATAAAACTATTTGGTCTTGCATTAAACACTCACCTCATATATGTGATTGCCTTTAACGTCCGGATTGCATTTAATATTCATTCCATATTTTCTAGCTTCTGTGCAGAAATACAAGTCCTCTGACAGTACTGTGTCATTGCCATAGATAACATATTTGAAATATGGATATGGCATTTTCCTGAATACATTGACATTAACGAGAGCGATTCCAAGGCCACCGCCTTTAATGTCAAATGAATCATTAGCTTTCCATAATGTTTCACCATAAATCATGTTTTTGTCTGTGTAATCTTTTCCAAAATCAAAGATGACCGTTTGATCTGTTGTGGTTCTTTTCTTGTAGTACCATCCTAAAGCAATGTCAGTTTCACATTCCAATAGCTTAACTAATGTATCTTTAGGCACATTAACATCTGAATCTATCATTAACACATAGTCAAAGTCATATTTAATTGCTAGCTTTGCTATTTCGTTTCTTGCACGTGCACAGTAAAAGACTTCCAGCTATTGTATATAGAATGTCTAAACTTCCAGATTACAAAGATTCCACAATGAATCTATTTATCAAGGTATTCAACTTTAAAGGAAACACTATTGATGAAGCTTTAGCTATTATAGCAAAGAAAAAATTATACAGCAAATACTTTGATTCACAACGGACAAGAAAACAATAAATGATGCTAAAACTGGAAAAGGTTCCAACTGTGTTGACTGGGGACAAGTCTATTACAGAATAGCTAAATCTTTAGGTTATGATGTGCAGTTTGTTCATGTCAAATGCAGAGTATCCGGAACTGGCCACATCATATTAAGATTGAAACATAAAAAACATACTGGTGGAAACTGGATTAACAGATATCCTGCTGCAGTAGCAGATACAACTTCAGGAAATGTCAGAACTCTCTGGTGTGAAGACGGATACTTAATATCATATGATCCGTCATGGATATTCACAGATTTATATAGTATTTAACGTTAATGTTAACTTTTTTTCTTTTTTTACATTTAATATCACTTTAAATTACTCAAATTTAACCAATAAAACTGTTAAATACAATTTAGAGAGTTAAAACTAATTTGTCTTATGATTTTTTTTAAAAGCAAATACTTTTCAAATGGTCTCCCACTTTCTTTAAATACCCTCCATAAAAAACATATTAATCACCCACGAATAAAAGGTGCATATAAAAATGATAAAGAAAACAGACAGCAGTTTATTAAATTGGATTTATAAGCATGTAGTTGACTTTACTAGCGAAAACGACAAATCAGGTTTGACCTGGAACAGTACAAATACTGAAGCATTATGATTCATGAATCGTATTCCCAAAAAAGTTAAAGTTCAAAAATACGGAGTATACGCCGGTCAAAGCTATTTATTTGTAGTTGATGAATTCGATGATCTTGAGGAGGGTTTAAAAAGAGGATTGATATCTGAAAAGATTTGTAAGCAGATTTACACTTGGAATAGTGAGGTCGGACGAGATAACTGGGATATGGATGATGTTATGCATGTATTATATCCTGCATTCGGAAGACACATTAGCAGGAATTTCTTTTATGCAGCAATTAAAGAGCTAGTGGATCTTGGTGTCATTGAATGTGTCAATCCCAATGAAATACATGGCAGAATGTATATAATAACTGAAAAAGGTGAAAGAGTGCTTGGACTATTGTAACTTAAGATTGAAATATCATTAACACTCACCATTTATATTCAAAAACCTCATCCAGAAACAGTTTCATATATACTCCAGTTTAAAAATAAAATCCAGAACCAAAATACCGACCGTTAATGTCAAAACCATTCCATTAAATCAAAAGTAAAAAGTAGCTATTGATTTTAATCAATCGTATTGTTTATTATTTTATTGCTGGCACAATCAGGAAAAACCATATGCATTGAACCTGAGGTAATGATAATTTTATATAAAATGAATAATAAAATATTATATTAATTATTATATACAGGTTGTAATATCTATGGCCAATATTAATAATACCTCATCCTACATGGATGAAGACAAAAAGCAAATTATCAAAGAGTCCAACTATACCTTTAGGGATGCTCTTGAAGTTTCATCTTATCTCATTGAAGTTGGTAAGTTCGAAAGATTCTATAAGGAAATGCAAATCCACGACCTTCAAAAGGAACTTGACGAAATGGATGATGAAGAATAAGCTTCAAAAAATATATTTCAGGTATATAACTCTTCAAAAGAAACTGTTTTTCATAAGTGAAAGTAATATTTATTATTACTTTTATATTTTTTTTATAATAAAATTTTATATATAATACATAATATAATTAATTATTATGTTACCGGAAAAAACCAACATCAGCGCAAGAGTGGAAATAACACTCAAAAAAATAGTAGAAGAATCTAGTTTTACCCACAAAGATGCATATGAACTCGGAGCAATGCTAATAGCTATTGGCGATGCACAGGAAACAATAACATTAATACACAACAATCCTAATTATCAAAAGATTATGAAACAAACAGAATACAGATTAATCGAAGCTAGAAAACAAGAGCTTGAAAAAGAATTAAAAGATTTATAGGAGAACCATCACCATGGGAAGAGGAAATTCAGATGTAATTTACTTTTTGGAACAGCATGAACAGGAAATAATGAACTGCTGCAAAAAAGGAATGAGCAACAACGAAGTCAGGGAACTGCTAAAAACAAAATACGATCGAGATGTTGCAGACATTACCTACAGGAAATTCAAAGCAACATTGAACCTAAATAAAACTGATTTCATGGAAACATTGCTGGATGAAATAATAGCCATGAAATCATCAGGGGCAACAGACCAAAGCGTGAGAAGATGGCTTGCAGAGGAACACGAATTCGAAGTAAGCAGGTCAACATTCTCCAGATTCAAAAAGAAATATCATCTTAATGATGAAGAAAAAGACCCAAGAGCAAGAGATAAAGAGGCATTAACTGATAGGGCCATCAGTCAAAGACAGATAACAAACACTAATGCTCATCAAGACAACATCGACATGGCCATTGACACCATACTCCAGCAGCAGGTCACAGACATTAAAACGGGACTCGACAATCTTGACAAGATTACCAAAAACGCTGTTGGTATTGAAATTGATTTTGCAAAACTGGATCAGGAGGTAAGATATC
>JALFJX010000004.1 GCA_022775905.1 Methanobrevibacter sp. | reverse complement strand
ACCTAAAACAACAGCCCATAAAGGTGGGAACAATAAAATTTCCCTAAATGCTCTTTTAACAGTTCCTCCAAACTTAAGAACAAGAACAAAGGACAATAACAAGAACATACATGTTGTAGCTAAATCACAAAATATAGCTCTTAAAAATCCTGGATGGCCATAAACACCTAAATTGACAGGATATCCCATGAAAGCTGTATTGGCTATCATTACTGTTACTAAAACACTCCAAATTTTTTTATCATCATAATGGAGTCTCTTAAGAACAATGTAAGATATAACACCTGAACCAATTGATGCTGTTAAAATAACAAACGGCAAAATTCCCAAAGTAGGTAATAGACTCATATCTGCAGAATAAAGGGCAGAAAAAATCATACAAGGCATAAGGATATACATTACAATCTTATTTAAGGGATCAATATCCTTTTCACTTAAAAAATCTATTCTTTTAAGGAAATAACCTAAACCAATCATTAAAACAATAGATATAATTGTAATTTCAATTGCATTCATATTAATACCTCGAAATATAACTATTGATCTAGATATTTATAAATGTTTGTTATAGCTAAAACAAAACATTATTAATTTTATTGAATTAAATAATAAAATGAGGATTAAAAAATGTTAAGAATATGTTAAAAATGCTGAGAATAAGTTCCTTACGAATAAAATCCATATCATTATTGTAGAACCTAAATTGGCTTTGCATAATTCAGCAAAGATTATAAAACATTGGTTATAACGACTAATAAAAAATTAGAGACAAATCTAAAAAGCAGAAAATATTTTCAAATGTAAAAAAAGAGGGTTAAAAGGTATAATTAATCAACAATACCTTCGGTTTTAATTTTAAATACACATTCACCTTCAGGCAAATGAGGGCTGTCTACTAAACGAGCAATTCTTTTACCTGCTAAACCTTTTTTAAGCCAGATTCTATAAGTAGATGCATGTCCTAAAACATGTCCACCAATAGCTTTAGTAGGACTTCCAAAGAATGAATCAGGTTTAGCTTGAACTTGGTTTGTTATGAAAACAGCTACATTATAAGTATTGGCTATTTGTTGAAGTGCATGTAAATGTTGATTTAATTTTTGTTGTCTTACAGCTAAAGATTCCCTTCCAACATATTCTGCTCTGAAATGAGCCATCAATGAATCAACAATAACCAATTTAACATTTTTACCACTTTGTATTAAATCATTGATTTTGTCAACCATTAAAATTTGGTGAGAAGAGTTGAATGCACGAGCAACATGAATTCTTCCTAAAACATCTTCAACATCTAATTCAAAACCTTCTGCAATTTGTCTAATTCTTTCTGGACGGAAAGTGTTTTCAGTGTCAACAAATACACATTCACCATCAAGACCACCTAATTCTTCAGGTAATTGAACAGTAACAGCTAATTCATGAGATATTTGACTTTTACCAGACCCGAATTCACCGAATACTTCAGTAATAGATTGAGTTTCAATTCCACCACCAATTAAATCATTGAATTCTTGGCTACCTACAGTAATGTGACCAACATCTTTTCTTCTTTCATCAACTTCTAATGCAGTTTCAAAGTCGATATTTTCAGATCTACGAGCAGCTTCAATAACTTTTTCAGCAACACCTTCACCGATTTCTGCTTTTACTGATAATTCTTTTGCAGTAGCAGTTGCTAATCTCATCATATCAGCAAATCCTGCATCTCTTAATTTTTCTGCGGTTTTTTCTCCAACACCTGGTAAATCATTTAATTCAACCATAATTCTCATTCCTTAATTTATTTAAATATATTTTGCTAAAATTCTCTTAGGATTTAACCTATTCTCTTCACTGTATTCGTCAAAACTAACATTAGCAACAATTTCAATAGTTTGACCATTTAAATCTTCTAAAATATCTTCAATTCCATAACCTTCATCATAAGTTCTGTTGATTTCATCTTTTTTCATACTGATTAACTCTTCAGCTAAATCATCGAAGAAAGTTACTTTAATTGAACCTGTTTCATCTTCAATTCTTAAAGGAACCATAAGAAGATATCTAGGTTCATCAAATACATGACCACAATTATCACATATGAATTCATCTTCAGAAGTTTCTACATTATTTCCACAAGCAGGACATTTTTTACGAATAATTCTATCAGTATCAACATCAACAATAGTTCCAGTTACACAGACATTAACATCATCTTCAGTTAATGCCTCAATAGGTTTAGGAACATAAATTGCTTCCATCAATTCTTCTTGTGTAGGCAATCTTTCAATTTCACTTTCACTTGGTTCTAAAATTGCAGTAGCTCCACTTACAATAGCTTCAATACGAGCATCTCTATCTAAATCAAAGCGAGGATTTTGTAATTTAATTGGTTGACCGATTTCAAATTCTCTGTTTGCATCATCATTCCATAAGACGACTCTAATAGAACCAGTTTCATCTGCAATTTCTATATTTCTAACAGAACCAGTATCACCATTATCCCTTTCAAAGTTACGGACATCATTTAATTCAATTACACGACCAATAATAATAACATCTTGATCATCTTCATCGATTTCCTCAATCTTTTTATAGTCATATAATGCTTTTTCTAATGTAGATAATTCAGGTATAAACATTGCAGAAGCTTGTTCTTCGGATAATTTAATAAGACGAGCCCCGCCACCAATATTTAAATCTACACTATACATTCCAAGTCTTGTTCTTGCATTTTCAATTTGGTATGCATCACCAACTTCATATGATTCATCAGCACGTTCATTCCATAAGGATAACCTGACTTTACCAGATTCATCAGCAAAAGTCATTGAGAGTACACGACCAACAGTTCCATCATCTCTTTGGAATTCTCTAACTTCATCTACTGAGAGAATTCTACCCATGATATCAACTTCAATACCATCATCATCAATGAATTCAACTTCACCAATTGGAGTTCTTTGTCTTAATTCTTCTTTCAATGCATTGAGTTCATCCAATTCTTCAATAGATAAATTTTCAGGATTAATTGTAATTTGTGTGTTGAAATTGGTATTCATTGAGTATCCACTTTGGGTGTAATCATCATATCTTACATCACCACCAATAATTTTGATTATATCTCCTTTATTGATTGGTAAATTTGCATCATTACCCCATAAAGTAACTCTAATTTCACCGGTAGTGTCTTTAACATCGAAATTTCTTAATCTTCCTTCATTACCATCGGTTTTTCTAATAAATTTCTTAATATCTTGAAGTTTTGAAACAATACCTTTTATTGAAACATTAGTGGATTTGGATACTTCGCCAATGAGGGTGAAATCTTGGGTAACTTCAGGAACATCGAAATCCCCTTTAATAATTCTTCCATCCCAATGGGTTAAGGTCATTTCACTTTCACCATCTCTGTTAACTCTTTCACGAGCTTGAGCTTGAATAATTTTAACAGAGTCACCATCCTCAAGACCTAAATCACTGATCAATTCAACATTTTTATTCCATAATGTGTAAGTAATCTTACCAGAATAGTCTTGTAATTCAATTGAAGCAACTTTTCCTTCCTTACCATTCTTTTCATAAGTTCTTACAGTAGGAATTCTAACGATTCTTGCAATAATATTAACTTTTGTATTATCCTGAATATCGGAAATTTGAGTAATCTCTTCTTTATATTCTGGGAATCTTGAAGGATCTTCATTTAAATGAGTTACAATAGATCTTGGCCTTAAATTAGCCTCAAGACCAGAATAACCCTCTTTAATATCAACATCTTTAATTTGAATAATATCTCCTTCATTAACATTTTTGAGAAGTTTAATATTTTGAGTCCAGAATACAGTTCTAATTGTACCAGTATTATCTTTTAATTCAACATTACAAACTTCCCCACTTTGTCCTTTACGTGTTTTAAAGGATCTTGGGTTTGAAATAGATATTACTCTACCACAAATATTTGCGCCTCTAGTATCTTTTTCAAGTTTATCAATTGTATCATCAGAATCTGGATCTTCAGAGGCATATCCTGCATCTTCATCAACATATTCTCCAACAACACTTTCAGCAAAGGCAGATTCATTCATGAATGGATTGTCTTGATTTTTATTTTTGTAATACTCCATTCTTTTCAAAAAGTCTTCTTCAGAAATTTTATCACTGACTTTATTATATTGTTCTAAAATTTCTTCAGTCATTGTAAACCCAGTTTCCACACTAGGTTCAACGGAAGTTCCTTCATCTGAACTTACATCAAATGGTAATTCTTCAGAACTTTCTTCTTTCTTATCCATTGTATTTTCAATCCCATAATTTTGTAATACCATACGTGCACAATCTAAATCATCAAAAAATGGAATTTCATCATTACTTTGACGGACAGCATCCATTTCAGCTTCAAATTCTTCTTCAGAAAGTTGGTCCTTAATTTTTTCGTATAATTCTAAAATTTCTTCTTGCATACCAAACCCCTCATTGAAAGTTAATTATTAGTTTGTAATTAGAATGTATATAAATTATTAGAGAGAGCATTTGAAAAGTAATCTATATACTAAAATTAAAAAAATTTAATATAAATATTTCTTAAGTGCGACTATATTAAAATATGAAAAATAGTTAATATGCATTAGGATTTTTCTTTAATGCAGTTTTAATCATAATAGCCAAATCCAAACCCATGTGCCAGTTTTCTACATATTCAATATCATATTCTATACGTTTTTTAATGGAAGTGTCTCCACGGCAACCATGGATTTGAGCCCAACCTGTTAAACCAGGTTTAACTTGGTGTTTAACCATATATTTTGGAATAGTTTCCTTAAATTGATTAACAAAATATGGTCTTTCAGGTCTTGGACCTACAACACTCATATCGCCTTTTAACACATTGAAAAATTGAGGTAATTCATCAATACTAGTTTTTCTTATGAATTGTCCAACTTTAGTTTTTCTTGGGTCATCTTTTGTTGTCCATTCAGACTTTTCCTCATTAGGGTCTTGAACCTTCATACTGCGGAATTTATACATCATAAATGGCTTACTGTTATGGCCAATCCTTTCCTGCTTAAATATAATTGGTCCAGGAGAAGATATTTTAATCGCAATAGCAGTGATTATCATAATCGGAGATGTGATTATTATAGCTATTAATGAAATAATGTAATCTGAAAGATATTTTAAGAATTTATTGAAGTCATCATCAAGTGGAACATACCTTATATTAATAATAGGAATATCTTCAATCATATCAACTGAAGGCTGAGCAGGGAAATACCTAATATAATCCGGAATGATTTCCGCTTTGATTCCAACCCTTTCGCAGCTTTCCACAAGGTCATTGATTTTATAATAATATTTTAAAGGAATAGCTAAA
Organism: Methanobrevibacter sp.; assembly: GCA_022775905.1. Lineage (NCBI taxonomy): Archaea > Methanobacteriati > Methanobacteriota > Methanobacteria > Methanobacteriales > Methanobacteriaceae > Methanobrevibacter > Methanobrevibacter sp. The sequence continues at coordinate 74,481 of JALFJX010000004.1, read as the reverse complement.
ACAACCCTATCAAACCTATTCTTGTCAAGAACCTCATCAATATCCTTAAATGATCCTATGACACTACTTCCTTCAATCTCACGACCAATATGCTCTGAACGTCCTAAAAAACCACTTACAACAAAACCTAAATATGGATTTTCACGAATTTTACGTGCAAAACTAAATGCCAAATCATTATCCCCAACAATGAGAATATGTTTAATATTTTTATTGTTAATACGTATCTTTCTTAAAATGGTTCTAATTGTAAATCTTTCAATAATTCCAAAGAAAGTACCGATAAGAGCTAATAAAAATAGCATTATTCTTGAAAAGTCTGGCTGATTTATGATAAATAAAATTGAAACCAATATGACAAATGCCATTATATTTACTTTAATAAGCTGTGTTGCCTCTGAAAATATATTTTTATAAGTTCTGCGGGGCTTATAAAGATCAAATGCAAAGTATAAAATTAAATAAACAGGTATAACTGCAAAAGTAAAAAATAAAAGATAACTCAAAGAGCCTAAATGCCCTCCAATTGGTCCAAATAGAGTAGTTTTAAATCTTAACCATAAAGAACATAAGAGAGCCAGTCCGATGACTAGAACATCAATTACAACTAATGAAAAATTTAAAAATTTCTGATTTTCTTTAATCATAATAACTACTCCAAAACTAGTTTCTATTAATTATTTGAAATTAATAATTATTTAATCTTTCTTTTTAAAAATATTTAAAAATAATTTTAAAACACATAGAATAGCTATTCCCAGATAAACAACCCAATTTACTAAAAATAAAGATTCATCAGCATGATGTTTTTTGTAATAAATATACATTGCACGATAAAACTCATAAATTAACTTGGATTTCTGTTTTTTACTGCTGGCCCCTTTTAAATGAGTAATTTTAGACTCACCATAGTAAATAATCTTCCAGCCTGCTTTTTTAATTCTGTAACAAAGATCTATATCTTCACCATACATGAAAAATGTCTCATCAAGAAGTCCTGCATCTTTTAAAGCATCTGCCCTCATGAACATGAATGCACCAGTTAAGCAATCAATCTCATAAATTTCGTCATCAGGAAGGCTATCCAAATTATAGTCATTATCTTTACTATTTGCTGGAATGTGGAATAACCTGAAAAATGAATTCTTTACATTTGGAAAACTTCTTTTACATGCTTTGTCAAGATCTCCATTTTCTAAAATGACCCTACATCCACTAGCACCCACATCAACATGCTTTTCCATATATCCATAAATATTTTCCAGAGCATTTTCCCAAACTATAGTATCTGAGTTTAAAAGAAGAACATATTTTCCTTTTGCAATTCTTAATGCCTGATTGTTTCCAGCTGCAAAACCATTATTGTCTTTTGATGCAATAAATGTTACATTATCTTTAAAATATTCTTTTAAACGGGCTAAACTATCATCACTGGAAGCATTATCGACAACTAAAATTTCATATTCAAATGGATATTCATATTTGAATATAGAATTGATAGTATTCTTTGTTAGTTCAAATGTTTGATAATTTACAATTACAACTGAAAGGTCCATATAATCATCTTTTTAAAAATTTAATAGTGTTTATTATTAATCTGAATTCCATTTTAAAATAATTTTTTGTATTTTTTGATTCGAATTTGACTTTTTCTATTTTATTTCTACAAGATAAACCTTCGCGAATACCTGCCAAATAAGTAGAACCGAATCCTTTCTTACAAAAGAATATATATTTAATTAAAAATCCTAAAAACAGGAAAACAAAATTCACGATCTTTAGAGGAATTGGTAAATTCTTATAAACCACCCAAACATTGTTACGGGCAGCCAATTTAACCTTAAATTCATTGTATCTACTTCCAGATGTCGCACTTCCTATGTGATAGACAATAGCATTAGGACATAAAAGATTCCTATATCCATTAATCTTGGATCTTATTGCTAAGTCAACATCTTCCATATATGCAAAAAAGTTATCATCAAACAGGCCAATCTCATCTAAAATAGATTTGTTATACATTGCCGCTCCTGCACAACTTGAAAATATATCCTTAACTTCATTATATTCGCTGGATTCATGATTTTCACCAACTTTTTTAGTCCAAGCAAGCAAATTGTACTCATCTCCAACATCATCAATCAGATTTTTATTTGTATATTGGAGCATTTTGGCTTGAACAGAAAAAATATCATCACTGGAAGTAATTAAGTCTATTAAAGATTTGATTGATCCTTTTTTAATTTCAGTGTCATTGTTGATTGAGAATATAAGATTATTTTTAGCTTTTCTGATTCCTTGATTGACTGCAGGAGAGAAACCTACATTCTCTTTATTTTCTATTAATACTAAAGGAAAATCAAAGCTATTGCTTTTAAGATAATCCAAACTACCATCAGTGGATCCATTATCAACAATGATAACTTCACCAATATACTGACTATCCTCATTAAGAGAATTTAAGAATGTTTTTAGAAATCTTTCCCCATTATAATTTGGTGTTACAACTGAAACTTTCATACTAATCAATTGAATTTTTAATTTTTTTCCATACTTTATAATATATATTAGGATTTAACAAGAATAATTTTATCTTAAATTTGGATTTTGAATCCCCTTCAAATTTAGATAATTTTTCAAATAAGTCCAATTGATGCATTTTTTCGATTACATCCTCAAAATTATAGTCATTATAGAAAAAATAATTCATATTTCCAAAGATTGCTTTTGGAATCCTAGATGTAACTATCAAATTAGCCAGTTCATCTTTTCCATGACTTCTATAATACTGAGCAAGGTTTTCAAAAATATTTACAACTTCAAAACGCTTGAATTCTGATGTCCTAATTGCTGATTCATCATGTTGAACATAATAATAGGTTATTTCATTTCCAAGGGAAATATTTTCCCCAAAAATAAATGTTTTTAGTGCGAATTCCGTATCTTCCCCATAAACAACATTAGGAGTAAATCTGATATTGTTTTCATTGACAATACTTGTTTTATACATCAATTGACAGAAATGAAACGGAATTTCCATGTTTAATTCCATCCTAATAAAATCATCACATGAAATTAACTTTTCTGTGAAATGATGAGGTTTAGATAAATGTTCCCCATCCTTTTTAACAAATTGTGTTAAACTAAAATCAGTTTTACCATTATATAACTGAGATAAGTGATCTTTAGTAATAAAATCATCTGCATCAACAAAAACCAGATAATCTCCACGAGCTATTTCAATTCCACGATTTCTTGCACAGCTAACCCCCGCATTCTCCTGATGAATAATCTCATAATGCCTTGTTGAAGTGGACAATTTTTCCTTTATAATTTCCAGACTGTTGTCAGTTGATCCGTCATCGATGACAATTATTTCAAAATCCTCAAAATCCTGATTAATTATTGCATCGAGTGTGCTACCTATATATTCACAACAATTATAAACTGGAACAATGACACTAACCTTAAAATTATCCATTTTATCCACCTTTATCTTAATAGAAAATCAACAATTCTTTTAGATGAATTACCATCAATTACATTAAATTGAGTCTTAAGAAATTCAGAAATTTTACTTTTATCAAATTTATTATTTTTAATAACATCAATCAGTTCACTGGAAGTAAAAACAATTGGTCCTGGCACGGTTTCCTTAAAATCATAATAGAAACCACGTTCATTTGATAAATAACTATCCAAGTCATATGTGAAAAATACTACAGGCTTATTTAATGCGACATATTCTATCATTATGGATGAATAATCAGTTATTAACATATCACTTATTAGTATTAATTCCTGTTCGCTTTCATAACTACTTACATCAATATATTGTCCAATAGCTGAAATGTCATCCTTATAGAAGTCTTTAATTTTTGGATGAAGTCTTAAAGCCAAAACATATTCATCACCCAAAACCCTATTGAATTCCTCTAGATTAAGATAATTAAATACATTATTGTATTTTTCCTCATCTCTGAATGTTGGAGCATAGAGAATAATCTTTTTATCTGTTGGAACATTATGTTTAGCAAGTAAATTTTCTTTTAACTTATCAACATCACGATTTTCAAAATAATAATCCATACGAGGAAGGCCTAATGACTTAATCTTATTTGTAGGCATCTGAAAGGCTTCAGAATAATACTCTTTAATATTATCTGATGTAACAATCAAATAATCAGTGTTTTCAGAAATTTTTCCAAGAATTTCCCTGCTTTTGATATCAACAGATCCACCAAACTTCTTTGAAGCCCCCGGTGCATGCCACAATTGAACAAGTACATTTTCTGGACTAAATTTCATGAATGCCAATGGAAAAAAATTATCGTTTAAAAAAATGAATTTAGAACTAGCTAACTTCCTGAAACTATCAATAGAAAGTTTATCTTTATAAAAATAATAAAATTCAAAGTTTCCCCTATTTTCAAATTCCTTTTGAATGTAATTTAAATTACCTTTAAATGACTCCCTTGAATCAATAATAAAGGAAACTCTATTTTTTTTAATATTGGTGCTTTTAAATAATTTAAATAAAACACCGTATATCTTATGCTTTAAATAACTCATATTAACAAAATCTAATTAGAAAAATGCTAACATTCCAGGTAATGATTCAAGCATAGCTTGTATACCTAAGATGAAAATAGCAAGTCCGCCAATGAAATTAATATGACGAGCATATTTCATAGCTATTCTTGTACCGAATGTTCCAATTAAAAGCCAACTAACTACGGCAATTAAACTCAAAATAGAGAGAATAATTGGATCCACATGTGCATTAACACCTTGAGCAGCTAAAATTAAGTTTTCAATGTTACCAAAAATCAATAATGCTAAAAATGGTTTTAATTCACTCATCATTAGACACCCCTCACAGACTCAACCATTGCTTGAATACCTAGAATAAAAATAGCTAAACCACCCATGAAATCAATGAAATCAACATATTGAATTAACATGGAAGTAGCAACTGTACCAATTAATAACCATAAAACAACACAGATAATACTTGCAATTCCTAATTTAACAGGATTAACTCCTGCAACAACTCCTTGTGAAGATAACACTAAGTTTTCAATGTTACCAAAAATAATTAACCCCACAAAAGGCAAATATTGCTCCAACATAATTCACCAGTCCTCCTATAATAAATATTTAATTTATATTTATCTCCTTCACTAATCTAATTAAATATATTATGATATATAAAAGTATCCTAAATCAAACTAAAAATTTTATTCTAATATTTAAAAAAAAATCAATATTATACACTTTAAATATTAATTAATATGAACAAAATAATAAAAATATAGAAAATAAATTAAATAAATGATTAAAAAATAGAGGTAGATTTCAAGTGTAAAAATTATCTACCTTTATACATTTTGTTATAATATTCCTGGTATTGGCCACTTTTGACTTGACTGGTCCAATCCTGATTATCGAGATACCATTGAATTGTTTCTTTAATTCCAACCTCAAATGTGTATTTAGGAGACCAACCCAAATCATTTTGAATTTTACTTGAGTCAATAGCATAACGCCTATCGTGACCTAACCTATCGGTTACAAATTCAATCAATGATTCATCCTTATTCAATTGACTCAATATCAATTTAACAATTTCAATATTCTGTTTTTCGTTATTTCCACCAATATTGTAAACTTCACCAAGTTTACCTTCATGTAAAACCAAATCAATAGCTTGGCAGTGGTCATAGACGTGTAACCAATCCCTGATGTTTTTTCCATCACCATAAATTGGTAATTTCTTATTTTCCAGAGTATTTGAAATCATTAATGGAATCAATTTTTCAGGGAATTGATAAGGTCCATAATTATTAGAGCAGCGAGTAATGTTTATAGGCAATCCAAAAGTTTCGCCGTAAGCACGTGTAATTAAATCCCCACCTGCTTTTGAAGCTGAATAAGGACTATTAGGCTGTAAAGGAGTCTCTTCAGTAAAATATCCAGTTTTTCCTAAACTTCCATACACTTCATCAGTTGAAATCTGAATGTATTTTTCAACACCAAATTCCTTAGCGGCATTTAATAAGACCTGTGTTCCCAAAACATTGGACTTAATGAATATTTCAGGATCTGTTATACTTCTGTCAACGTGACTTTCAGCTGCAAAATTGATTACATAATCACATCGTTTAACTAAATCATCAATAACATTTTTATCCCTTATATCGCCTTTAACGAATGAATAATTATCTTTATCTTCAATATCTTTTAAATTTTCAAGGTTTCCGCAGTAAGTCAGAGCATCAAGGTTAATGATTTCATATTCTGAGTATTTATTAACCATGTATCTAACAAAGTTACTTCCAATAAATCCTGCTCCACCAGTAACAAGTATTTTTGACATGCAATCACTCGTATTTAATTTGGGATTCTTTAAAACTTAGCCATTTTTCATCTTTTTCAGATAAGATTATTTCATCAATATCATCTAATGGCCAGTCGATAGCTATGTCTTCATCATCCCATTTGATTCCACTTTCATCTTCTCCATGATAGACTTCAGTACATTTATAAACGAATTCCGCTTCATCGGACAACACTAAAAATCCATGTGCAAATTTTGGAGGGATAAACAATTGTTTTTTGTTTTCATCAGACAAAATAGCTCCAAACCATTTACCGTAGGTGGGAGAGTCAGCTCTTAAATCTACACCGACATCGAATACTTCTCCTTTAATGACACGAACCAATTTTCCTTGAGGGTATTTGACTTGTAAATGCAAGCCTCTTAAAACTCCTTTTGTTGATTTGGATTGATTGTCCTGAACAAAAGTTAAATCATAGCCCTCTTCTTTAAACTCTTTTTCATGATATGTTTCCATAAAGTATCCTCTGTTATCTTCAAAAACAGTAGGTTCTACTACAAACATTCCATCAATACCGGTTTCTGTAAACTTAAATTTTCCCATATAATCACTTTTTAGCTAAATTAAATAAATATTGTCCATAATCTGTTTTTTTAAGCTCTTCTGCAGTTTTTAATAATTGTTCCTTATTAATATATTTTTTAAGATAAGCAATTTCTTCAAGACATGCAATATACAAACCTTGTCTTTTTTGAATAGTTTCAATAAAGTTTGCAGCTTCCAAAAGTCCTTCATGTGTTCCTGTATCAAGCCAAGCCATTCCTCTTCCTAAAAGTTCTACTTTAAGTTTTCCACGTTTAAGATATTCTTCATTAACAGAAGTAATCTCCACTTCACCTCTTTGGGAAGGTTCTACATTTTTAGCTATTTCTATAACATCATTGTCATAAAAATAAAGACCTGGCACAATATAATTGGATTTAGGATTTTCTGGTTTTTCTTCAACAGAAAGTACATTCCATTCTTCATCAAATTCAACAACACCAAATGCTTCAGGATTATTTGTGTAATAACCAAATATCACTGCACCCTCATCCAATTGAGTTGCTCTTTCAAGAATTTCAGTGAATCTATGACCATGGAATATATTATCCCCCAAAATTAAAGCAACATTATCATCACCAATGAAATCCTCACCAACAATAAATGCCTCTGCAAGACCGTTAGGATTCTCCTGAACAGCATAGGAGAATTCGATTCCTAAACTTGAACCGTCACCCAAAAGATCTTTAAACATTGGTAAATCCCTAGGAGTTGAAATAATCAATATTTCTTTGATTCCAGCAAGCATTAAAACAGAAATTGGATAATAAATCATTGGTTTATCATATAAAGGCAATAATTGTTTTGAAACTGCTTTTGTAATGGGATAAAGACGAGTTCCAGAACCACCTGCAAGTACTATACCTTTCATAATAATCACTTAATTAAATATTATTTTTTATAACTAATATAATATCTCAAATTTTAAAAAATCATTCTCTTTAGAGGCATCAGCAAATGTATCAAGAATATCCTTATCGACATCACCCGGATTAATTAATTGAATATCACAGTCCATTTCACATAAACAATCGTATAATGCATCTAAATTTTTACCATAGTATTCAGGCAAATTCAATACATCCATCAGATAATCATGACCATTCTTTTTAATCAATTTTCCATCGATTTGCATATTAAACCTCTGTGAATGTGTTGTAATGGTCATCAGTATAATAAACTTTGTAATCACCAGTATTGTAAACTATCCTTTCTGCTCCACGAGCAGTTCCATTTGCATCAATATCACATTCAATGTATTTATCGTCACTGTCTGGAAGTACATGCTGTCTGTTTGTAAATGTATCCCCACCTATACTTTTTCCAGGAGCATATTTTTTAAGAGGCCCACCATGCCAACCAAGACTTTGAGCTTCTTTTTTAGTTATATAATTGCTTGGAAGTTTGTGAAATTCTTTGATGTATGCAGAAACTTCATCAACAGTACAATATTGGCCATCCTCCACTACATTAACATCACTTGAATCATCTCCAAAATGCAAAAAATCGAAAAATCCTGCACTTACAGCGGAAATACTAAATAAAGCAACAATCAATGCAATGACTAAAACTAATTTTTTATTCATTTAATCAACTCAATATATTCTTTAATAGCTTCTTTATAACTTCTAAGTGGTTTGAAACCTTTTTCTATCCAATTTTTATTTTCCAATACAGAATAACTTGGACGTGGTGCGGGTCGTGCGAATTCAGATGCTGTAACCGGAATTACTTTAACATCCACATCTGCAACTTCAAAAATATATCTTGAAAATTCACACCATGAGCAGCTTCCGGAATTTGTTAAATGATAAATCCCATAAAAATCTGTTTCTATCAATTCTGAAATAGCTTTTACCAAATCTAGAGTATAAGTAGGAGTTCCAACCTCATCGTATACCACAGTTATTTCAGAATGGTCTTTTGCAAGTTCAAGCATTGTTTTTGGGAAATTCTTACCATTGATTCCATACAGCCATGCAGTTCTTATAATAAAGTATTTGTCAAGGATTTCAAGAATAGCCTCTTCTCCCTTAAGTTTACTTTTACCATAAACACTTATAGGACCAATTTCATCATCTTCGGTCCAGGGCCTGTCATTTTTACCATTGAAAATATAATCAGTACTTATATGAACTAAAGGACAGTCAAGTTCCTTGCATGCGATGGCGAGATTTTTAACTCCTTCACTATTTACAGCATAAGCAATGTCCTGATTTTCCTCACATCCATCAACATTAGTGTATGCAGCAGAATTTATAACAAGATCAGGTTCGTTATCTAAAATAAAATCTATTGTGTGTTCTTTATCAGTGATATCTAATGTTTTGGAAGTAGTAAGTATTAATTCATGAGCATCATTTAAAACTTCTTTCAAGTCATACCCCAACATTCCATTAGAACCAGTTATTAAAATCTTCATATTACCACTTAAACCTTTTAATATTAGTTTTAACAAATATTATATTTATATTTAAAAGACGGAGTTAAAATTATGAAAGTATGCATTATAGGTCAAGGTTATATTGGACTTCCAACCGCAGCACTCTTTTCAAAAAGTCATTGCGAAGTTGTTGGAGTAGACATTTCAGAAAAGATAATCAACAATCTAAATAAAGGAATAGTTCACATTGAAGAACCAGGTATAAGCGACCAAATCAAAAATGCAGTAGACAAAAAAGTATATTCCGCTAGTTTAACTCCGCAAAAAGCAGATGCATTCATTATTACTGTACCAACACCATACATTGTTGAAAATTACAGCTGTGATTTGAGTTATGTTATTGAAGCATGCCACTCAATATTACCGGTACTTGAAAAGGGAAATACAGTCATTATTGAATCCACAATTGCTCCAATGTCAACTGACGAGCAAATAAAACCAATATTTGAAAAAGCAGGTTTTACAATTGGAGAAGATTTATATCTTGCACACTGTCCTGAAAGAGTACTTCCAGGAAGAATAATGTATGAATTAGTTAACAATAATCGTATTATCGGTGGAGTTACACCAGAATGTGCAAAAAAAGCCAGTGAAGTGTATGGCCAATTTGTAAAAGGTGAATTAATACTCACAGAAGCAAAAACTGCAGAATTATCAAAATGTATGGAAAATACATTCAGGGATGTTAACATTGCTCTTGCAAATGAACTTGCAAAAATCTGTGCTGAAATTGGTGTTAATGCACTTGATGTTATTGAAATGGCCAATAAACATCCAAGAGTTAATTTACACTCACCAGGACCTGGTGTTGGAGGCCACTGCCTTGCAATTGACCCATACTTTATTTATGCAAAAGCTCCAGAAACAGCTAAAATCATTAAATTAGCAAGAGACACCAACAATTCAATGCCTGATTTTGTATGTGAAAATGTTAAAAAAATCATTAAAGAAGGTAAAATAAGCGTTTTAGGAGTATCTTACAAAGGAAATACCGATGATGATAGAGAAAGCCCTGCTTATGAAATTATAGCTAAATTAAGTAGTGATTATGAAATTTTAGTTCATGACCCTCACATTGAAAACCCTAATTATGTAAGTCTTGAAGAGGCTGTAAAAGATAGTGACTTGATTTTGGTACTTTGTGACCATGACGAATTTAAAGATTTAGACTATGATTTAATTAAAAGTAGTATGAAAAGTCCAATAATCTTTGATACAAAAAATATAATAAAAGAAGTTCCAGACGAAATTAAATTATATAATTACGGGAACTTATATGAATTAAACTAAAAATTAATAGATTGATCTTTTTGAATTGGATGTCCACTCCATGCTTTAAGACTACTCCATTCTGCAGCCGGTGCTTGCCAGAACTGATCATTCATATCCAAACCTAAAGCTAAGAATATGAAACAACAGGAATAAAGAGTACCAGTGCTTGTGTTATCATCAGCAATATCCACTTGTGAACCATTTAAACCAATAACCAACCATCCTTGTGAATTGAAATTTTTATATGATTCAAATTGATTTCTTAATATTTTTGTAAGAGCAGACCTAACTTGAGTAGGATTGATGTTTCTTGGCAATATTTTAAGCAATGCAGCTTGAGACATCAAATGGAAAATACCACAACGATAAGATAAGAATTTTCCAACTAATGGATAAGTTCCTTCAGGTGAAATAACCCTTTCAAGTTGAGATGCTAATCTTGAAGACCTCATTAATTGCACATCCAAGAATTCACCATCTTCAAGGCCATATTTTCTCATTACACCTAAAATATCATTAAGCATAGGATGAATAAATAAACTGTTATAATAACCTAATTCAAACTCTTCACCATCAGAGTATTTTGCATCACCAATATATAGCTCATCCCTAAATTTACGAATACCATATACTAAACGTTCCTTATCACATTCACCAGTGAATTCTAAAAGGGCTGCTTCAATCATTGAAGTGTATAATAACCAATGATTTTCATAAGGAGCAATAACTCTTGTACGTTTAAGTTCACCAATTATTCTAGCTTGAATTTTAATAGGTAAATTTACCCAAATTTGATTTTTAGCTCTGAGTAATCCTTGAGCAAATAAAGCAACATCAACTAAAGATTGTTTAGGTTCTACAACAAAAATATAATCATTACTCTTTGGATTAATAACATTAGAAATAGCTTTTAAAGTTAAATAAATGTATTTTTCACGAATTTTTCCTTCTTCAGAAGCATCAACACCAAGTTCCAACCAAGGTGCAATTCCATTGAACACTCTTGTAAAAGCATCTAAATAAGCAATATTATGACTTTCAGCAGAGACTGCTTCAATAGGCATGTTTTTTTTAAGAGAATCTCTTGCCAAATTGTTTAATACAGGGAAAGCAACTTTTTGTAATGTTGAAACCCAAAAGATCCTATCTTCCAAAATAGGAGGTTTCTCCTCAATAACAGGAGCTTCTTTTTTTTTGAATCTTTTAAAAATTGAGTTACTCATGCTATATATTTTTGAAAAACATATTATATAAATCTATAAAATAATCAAATTTTTGAAAATAAAGCAATCATTATATATTTTATAATGAATATATATTTATCATTAATAAAGAGGTTTATATTATGCCAACAATGTCAGAGAAAATATTAGCCAGAGCTTCTGGAAAAGAAAAAGTAGAAGCTGGAGACATAGTTATAGCAAATATTGATGTAGCGATGACTCATGATTTAACTGGGCCTCTTTCAGTAGAATCTTTTGAAAAAATTGGAGCTGAAAATGTTTGGGATGCATCAAAGATTGTCATTCCTTTCGATCATCAGGTTCCAGCAGATTCTATCGACTCAGCTAATAATCATATAATAATGAGAGAATTTGTTAAAAAATACAACATCGAAAACTTTTATGATGTTAATGCAGGAGTTTGTCACCAAATCTTACCTGAAAAAGGACATGTAGTGCCTGGAGAAGTCATTGTAGGTGCAGACTCACATACCTGTACCCATGGAGCATTAGGTGCATTTTCAACAGGGATTGGATCAACAGATATGGCAATGGTATTTGCCGAAGGTAATTTATGGTTAAAAGTACCTGAAACCAACAGATTCAATATTACTGGAGATTTAAAAGAAAATGTCCACGCTAAAGATGTTATTTTGAATATCATTGGAAAAGTGGGTGCGGACGGTTCAACTTACAAAGCCTGTGAATTTGCCGGTGAAACCATATCAAATATGAGTATTTCAGATAGAATGGTATTATGTAATATGGCAATTGAAATGGGTGGAAAAACTGGTTTAGTAGAACCTGACCAAAAAACAATTGATTATGTTGAAAAACATTCTAATAAACCTTATAAAATATTTAAAACTGATTTAGATTCATCTTCACTTAATGTAATTGACATTGATGTAAGTGACTTAGAGCCACAAATCGCTTGTCCTCACAATGTAGATAATGTAAAACCAATAAGTGAAGTTGACCAAGAGATCGACCAAGTATTCTTAGGATCTTGTACCAATGGTAGATTAAGCGATTTGAGAGATGCGGCTAAAATATTGAAAGGAAATAAAGTAGCTAAAGATACTAGAATGTTAGTTATTCCAGCATCTAGAGAAATTTACATGCAAGCATTAGATGAAGGACTAATCAAAATATTTGTTGAAGCTGGAGCGCTTGTATCTGCTCCATGTTGTGGCCCATGTCTTGGAGGCCATACAGGAATTATTGGACCTGGTGAAGTAAGTCTTTCAACATCTAACAGAAACTTTAAAGGAAGACAAGGAAGTCCTGATGGAAAAGTATTCTTATCCTCTGCTGCTGTTGCTGCCGCTTCAGCAATTGAAGGAAGAATTGTGGCTCCGGAGTGATTAATATGAAAGGAACAGCATGGAAATTCGGAAATGACATTGATACAGACATCATTGTCCCAGGAAGATACTTGATTTATACTGATGAAGAAAGATTATCCCAACATTGTATGGAAGGTTTGGATCCTGACTTCAATAAAAAATGTAAAAAAGGAGATTTTATTGTTGCAGGAACTAACTTTGGATGCGGATCTTCAAGAGAACATGCTCCAATAGCACTTAAAGGTGCCGGAGTCTCTGCTGTAATTGCCGAATCTTTTGCAAGAATCTTTTATAGAAATGCTACAAATGTTGGAATTCCACTTTTAGAAGCTCCAGGAATCAGTAAACTTATAGAAGATGGAGAAGAGATTGAAGTGGATATGGAAAATGCAACCATAAAATCTCAAAATGGAGAAGAAATAACCTTTAAAAAATTACCTCCATTCATGTTAGAAATATTAGAACAAGGTGGTTTAATTGAATACCTCAAAAACAAAAGATAAATATCAAATTGCTGTTATTCCAGGTGATGGAATAGGTAATGAAGTAATGAAAGCAGCAATATATGTTTTAGATGCTTTAGACATCGATTTTGATTATGTTTACGGTGAAGCAGGTGATGAATGCCTTGAAAAAAACGGTACTGCATTACCTACAAAAACCTTGGATATCATTAGAGAATCTGATGCTTGTTTATTTGGTGCAGCAGGTGAGACTGCAGCTGACGTAATTGTAAAAATACGTCAAGAAATGAAAATGTTTGCTAACTTAAGACCTGTAAAAGCATATCCTAATACAAACTCATTATCTGATGATATAGACTTTATGATAGTGCGTGAAAATACAGAAGGACTATATATTGCAGGTGAAGAGAGCTATACTGACAAAGGTGCAGTAGCTAGACGTATTATTACCCGTGAAGCAGAAGAACACATTATTGACTATGCATTTAAATATGCAAAAGAAAATAACAAAAATAAAGTAACTGGTGTTCACAAAGCTAATGTATTGAAAAAAAGTGATGGATTATTCAAAGAAGTATTCTATGAAGTTGCTAAAAGATATCCTGAAATTGCAACCGAGGATTATTATGTAGATGCAACAGCAATGTATCTTATTACAAAACCTGAAAGCTTTGATGTTATTGTGACAACCAATCTTTTCGGAGATATACTTTCTGATGAAGGCGCTGGTCTTGTTGGAGGACTTGGTTTAATTCCATCCGCAAATATTGGTGAAGATGCAGCATTATTTGAACCTGTTCATGGTTCAGCACCGGATATTGCTGGTCAAGGCAAGGCTAATCCTATTGCAATGATGCTTTCAGCTATCATGATGCTCAGATATCTTGGTGAAAATGAAGCAGCAGATAAATTTGATAATGCAATATTAAAAGTACTTAATGACGCTGATATTTTAACTGGTGATTTAGGTGGTTCTGCTACCACTATGGAACTAGCTGAGGAAGTTAAAAATAATTTATAAAAATGGAGAGAAATTCAATGGATTTCAAAAAATTAACCAAAATTCAATTTGCAGCACTCTTTATCATATTCATTATGGTATTAAGTGGAGTTGCAGGATTCATGCTCATATTATTTAGTGGAAGCATGTAAATAAAATTATAGAGGTAGATAAAATGGCAAGATATGAAATAGCAGCAGTAGTTGCAGAATTTAATTATGATATTACACAAATGATGTTAGAACTCGCAAAAGCAGAAGCAAAAAATAGAGGATGCAAAATTACAAAAGTAGTCGCTGTTCCTGGTGTATTCGATATGCCACTTGTAATTAAAAAATTATTAAAATCAGGAAAATACGATGCTCTTGTAACCTTAGGTGCAGTAATCGAAGGTGCAACTGACCACGATCAAATCGTAGCACAACATGCTTCTCGTAAAATCGCTGATTTAGCATTAGAATATGACACTCCAGTAGCACTTGGTATCACTGGTCCTGGTATGACCAGATTAGATGCTCACAGACGTGTTAAAAACGCAAAAAGTGCAGTTGAAGCAGCTATTAAAATGTGCGACAGATTAAGCGAATTAGACGAATAGATGATTACATGGAAATCTTAAAACCTGAAGAATTAAAAGAAAGATTTGATGATCCATGGATTGCTCCATACAAAAAAGTATTGACAATGGTAGATGGTGATAAAGTAGAACTCGTTGAATACCATCCATGTATTTCTGGATCCCATTGGTTATTAAATCAATACAGAAATAATTCTGAGTTAATTGATTCAGCATACCGTGACGGTAACAAACATGTTTACAAATGTCATGTTGGGAAAGCACCATTAGACCTTAAAGCAAGTTTTAACGCAGCTGGAATTGATGAAATCGTTATTGATGGCGATGAAGTTAAAGTAACCCACAGTGGACTTGCAGGTGCTGGTGTTGGAGCTGGAATGTGCAGAGGAATGGGTGAAGGTGTCAAATACATTGAACTTATCCAAGTTGGAGGCGGTTCAAAAGCTGGAAAAGCTACAGTTGTTACCCCGAAACTTGAAAAAGTAGTTATTGGTGTTGACGATACTGACGTTAAAGATGCTGGAGCTACTTGGACCATGGCACATAATTTAGGTGTTGAACTTGCAAATGAAGGTTTTGAATACTTAGATCACATTATTGTCCAATTATACCCGCACAACCCACATAAAACTCAAAATTGTGTATCAATTGCTTTAACATTCGCTGTTGAAGAATCCAAAAAAGAAGATTTGATAAATAGAGTTATTGAAATTCTTAAAAGAGATACCTTATCCGATAAAACAGCAATAGCTATTTTAGAAGGTTTAGATATTCCTGAAAAACTAAGAGAATATTCCATAGCTACAAAATCTGGAATGATGGAAGTTGAAACTGCTGAAACAGTTGCAAAAGAATTAAATATTCCATTAATTGCAGTTACTGGCGAACAAGGAAAAGTTGGTGCACTTGCTGCTTTAGGTCTTTATGACGATGTTGAAGAAGCAGTAAAAGCTTATGATAAATAAATCTAAAAGAGATTATTCTTTTTAGATTTATATACTATTTTTTTAAAAACTAAAATCAAGGAAATTGCCTTGATTTGCATTATTGAACTGTTTGATTGAAGTGGAATTTGTATCCATAAATACTATTTTTACAGTATGATCATTGCTTTTAAATGTTTTAGTCAAATTATTCTTATAATCAAATGAAGTTATGTACTCCCCATCAACGGAAATGCTGTAGGTTTCACCATACTTAAAAGTACCAAATGAACTTCCAATAGACTCATTGTCAAGTAGTATTTCAAATACAGAAGAATTTCTGTCTACAGATCCGACAGTGTACTTTTCTTTAGTAGTTGCATTATTTTCCAATTCATGAGTATGAGTAATAACGGAACCTTCAAAGACATCTTTTAGGCGACTATCCTGAATTACATCTCCATCTGAAACATATAATACCTTTTTAGCATCATGAGGTAATCTTAAAACATCAGGCTCGCCAAATCTAGTTTCATTGATTTTATAAACATCCTCACCAATTTTAATAGTATCATTAACAGTTGCACCCAATGTCATCATAGCATCCGAAGGCATACGTATTTGATCTGATTCATTTTCAATAGCTGCATCAACTGTATATGGTCCCCTAACAGAAATGGCATCATATCTTGGTGAATTATCCGCATAAATAATTAAATTTCTTGAATTAGGTTCAATTGATAAAACACCATGGTCAAAGTGAGCCGCACCAATAAATGTTGAAATCATTAAAAGCAAAATAATAATAGAGATAATCATTGGAAAATGAATTTTAACAAAAGATTTTATTAAACTACGGCCAGGTGTCTTTTTAAACATTACAATTGATTGAATAATAACTTTGAAAATATAGAATATTGCAATTAAAAGACCAAGGATAGAGATTATAACCCCGATAGCTAATGGTACAAATCTTACGAAGAATATTGTAAATAAACCGAGAATAACTAAAGATAAACCAACAATGGACATTCTGATATAATACCCGATATCATCAATCATTGTTACTCTTCCGTACTTATTAGCACGACCGATAATAGTTCTTACAACCTCATTAGCCATTAAATTCAAATCAGAAAGCGGAGACATGTCATGCTCAATAGCACCAATGTCAACCTCCATGATTGAAATTCCCTGAACATCAGCATCAATAACAATACCAACATCCACACCATAATCACTTTCAAAATTAATTTTCCTTAATACATCCTTACGTGCTGCAAACTGACCGCTTAATGGCTGCTCAAATGAAATTTCCGGGAAGAAAAAGTTAAGTAACGGTTTAGCAGTGAGTTCAGTGACACGGCCACTTGCACGAGAGAATTTAGTTTTAGTAATATCAGTTTTTCCATCTAAAATAGGTTTAATCATAGCTTCAACTTTATTGGAAGTCAAATTATGAATATCTGCATCAATAAATGCAATAATATCACATTCAGATTCCTTGTATCCGGTTTGTAAAGCTTCACCTTTTCCCTTGTTGACTTCATGGTTGATTACAATAGCTCCGGCTTTTAGAGCTTCTGCTTCGGTATTATCAGATGACCCATCATTAACAACGATAATCTCATCAACAAAAGATACTTTCTTGACTACCCCTACAACATTAGCAACAGTTTCTTCTTCATTATATGCGGGAATGATAACTGAAACTTTTTGATACTTAGGTTTTTGAGTTTTTATACTCGCAAGCAAAAAAGAAAGAATTACAAAAAACCAATACATTAAAATTCTCCATCAACAAATTACTATTATTATTAATTTTATTTTTTATAACATATAAATTGATAATAGAAAGATTAAATAAAACTCAAAAATAACATTAAATATATTTAATTAATTTAAGTGAAAAAATGATAGCTAAAACACTAGAAAAAGAATTGAACCTATCTAATTGGCAAGTTAAAAAAGTAATCAACTTAATTGATGAAGGAAATACCATCCCATTTATTGCAAGATATAGAAAAGATGTTACTGGTTCTTTAAATGATACAACATTAAGAAAATTTGATGAAAGGTTAAAATACCTTAGAAATTTAGAAGATAAGAAAGAAAAAATCATAAAAAGAATAAATGAACTTGGAAAATTAGACGACAGCCTAAAAACCAAAATCCAAAATGCCAGCACTTTAGTTGAACTTGAAGATTTATACCGCCCTTATAAAAGTAAAAAACAGACAAGAGCAACAAAAGCACGTGAAAAAGGTCTTGAACCTTTGGCTTTAGTAATATTAAAACAGGAAACTAATGAAAATATTAAAAACCTTGCTGAAAACTACATAACAGAAGAAGTGAAAACTGCAGAAGATGCTATTCAGGGTGCACAAGACATTATAGCTGAAGAAATTTCAGATAATTCTGAATTCAGAAAGAAAATCAGACAAAACACTTTCTATACAGGTCAGATTGAAACAAAAGCAAAAAATAAAGAAGAATCCACTGAATATGATCTTTACTACAATTATTCAGAAAACATCAAAAAGATACCTCCGCACAGGATTTTAGCAATAAACAGAGCTGAAAAAGAAGGAGTCATTAAAGGAAAAATAACCTGTGATAGTGACGAGATAATTGAATATCTAAACAGACACATCCTAAAAAATGTATCCAATAATCCTCATAAAATTGAATATAACCCTAATACAACACCAATTATAAAAGAATCTGTTGTAGATGCTTATAAAAGACTAATATCCCCTGCAATTGAACGTGAGATTAGAAATTACCTTACTGAAAAAGCTGAAGAAAAATCAATTGAAGTATTTGCAAAAAACTTAAATCAGCTATTGATGGAAAGCCCACTTGTTGGAAAAACCATTTTAGGCTGGGACCCTGCTTTTAGAACAGGCTGTAAGTTAGCAATTATCGATGAAACAGGTAAAGTTCTTGATACTGCATTAATCTATCCAACACAGCCACAAAATAAAGTTGCAGAATCAATTAAAACCGTGCGTGAATTAATTGAAAAATACAACATTAACGTGATAGCTATTGGAAATGGAACTGCATCAAGAGAATCTGAAGAAATTGTTGCAAAAATAATCAAAAACACTAATGTGGAATACATTATCGTAAATGAAGCAGGTGCATCTGTTTATTCAGCTTCAAAATATGCTGATGAAGAATTCCCTGACTTTACAGAAGGTGAAAGAAGTGCTGTTTCAATTGCAAGAAGACTTCAAGACCCATTGGCGGAACTTGTAAAAATTGACCCTAAATCAATTGGTGTCGGCCAGTACCAGCATGACATGAACCAAAAACAACTGACAGAATCATTAACAGGAGTTGTTGAAAAGGTAGTAAACGAAGTGGGAGTTGACCTGAACACTGCCTCTGTAAGCTTACTCAATTACGTTTCTGGAATTGGAAATACTACTGCAAAAAATATCATAAACTACAGAGAGGAAAATGGAAGTTTTAACTCTAGAAAAGAATTGTTAAAAGTTAAAAAACTCGGTAAAAAAACATATGAACAATGTGCAGGATTTATTAAAGTCAATAATCCAGAATATCCCCTTGATAATACTACAATACATCCAGAATCATATGATGCTACCTACAAATTGCTCAAAAAACTTAATTACAGTGTAGAGGATATTGGAAGTTCCAATTTAAAACTGGATAATATTAACCTTGAAGAAATTTCAGAAGAATTGGATATCGGTCAAGAAACACTTAAGGACATTATTAAAGAACTTAAAAAACCTGGTCGTGACCCTCGTGATGATATGCCAAAACCAATGCTTAGAAAAAATGTGTTGTCAATTGAAGATTTAGAAATAGGCATGATAATGCAAGGAACTGTAAGAAATATCGTTGATTTTGGAGCATTTGTAGATATTGGGGTTCATCAGGATGGATTAGTCCACATATCACAATTAGTTGCAGATAAATTTGTAAAACATCCACTGGATATTGTAAGTGTTGGAGATATTGTTGATGTTAAAGTTTTAGATGTTGATTTGAACAGAAATAGAATTAATCTTTCAATGATACTTTAATATTATATATTTTAAAATCAATAGTTAATAGTGAATAAATTAATTGATAAAAGGAGGATTTAAATGACACCAAAGATAATGATTATTCTTGGAAGCGGATCAGATATCACTATTGCTGAAAAAAGTATGAACATTCTAGAAAAACTAGAAATTCCATACAGTTTAAAAATAGCATCAGCACATAGAACACCTGATTTAGTTCGTGAAATTGTCATTCAAGGTACTGATGCTGGAATTGAAGTATTTATTGGTATTGCAGGACTTGCTGCACATCTACCTGGAGCAATTGCAGCATATACACCAAGACCAGTTATTGGTGTGCCAGTAGACGTTAAAACAGGAGGTATTGATGCATTAGAATCAATAGTTCAAATGCCTTATCCATCTCCAATTGCTACTGTAGGAATCGATAGAGGAGATAATGCTGCAATACTTGCTGCACAGTTTATTGGACTTCACGATGAAGAAGTACGTCAAAAAGTAATTAATTTAAGAAAAGATTATGCTTTAAAAGTTAAAAACAGCAATGAGGAAATTGTACAAAATATTGAAGATAAAAAATTCCTCCAAAACGACTTTTTAAGGGTAAAAGATCTTGTCATCAATGAAGTTGAATATGATGAAAACAAATGTTGCTGCAAAAATAGAGATGCTGAAGTTGTAATTATTGTTGGAAGACAGACTGATGTTGTAACAGCTAAAAAAGTAGCAGTAATCTTAGATAGACTTAAAATTACACATGACACTAAAGTTGTCTGCCCTATCAGATCCACTAAAAAATTCACAAATTATGTTAAATCCATGTCAAATGCAAAAATTTTCATTGGAATCAGTTCTAATTCTTCCCAAGTAACTGGAGGAATCGTGGGATTAACCGACAGACCTGTAATCGGTGTTCCTTGTACTAATGAAAATGGATATGATTATATGCTCACAACCGTAAGTATGCCCCCTGGAGTTCCTGTTGCAACAGTGGGAATAAACAACGGTAAAAATGCAGCAGTCCTTGCAGGAGAAATCTTATCAATTAATGATCCTTCTATTACAGAACTTCTTGGAAAAATAAAAAATAAAAAAATCAATTTATAGGGGATAGTATGATACCAAAAGACGAAAACATTATAGAAATCACTGAAGAACTTTCAAGTGAATTCGAAGTAGCAAAAGTTTTGAGAAAATACCCAAAAGACACCGTTCTTATTAAAAATGTGAAAGGTTTTGACATTCCAGTTATTTCAGGAATCTGTAATACTAGAGATAAAATCGCAAAATCAATTAATTGTGAAGTATCTGAAATTACTGAAAAAATTATCGAAGCTATGGAAAAACCAATTAAAGTAGATAAATACACTGATTTTTCAGAATATGATACTTTAGATATTGATTTAGATAAAATACCTATTTTAACCCATTATACAAGAGACGGCGGAGCATACATAACTGCAGGTGTTGTGTTTGCACGTGACCCTGTAACCGGAATTCAAAATGCATCAATCCACAGAATGATGGTTCTTGACAATAAAAGATTAGTTATCAGAATTGTTCCAAGAAACCTCTATACTTATTTCCAGAATGCTCAAAAAGCAGGCGAAGACTTACAAATTGCAATAGCTATTGGAATGGATCCCGCAATTTTACTTGCAAGTACTACTTCAATTCCAATCGATTACAATGAAATGGATGTTGCTAATGCATTTAAAAATGGTGAACTCGAATTAATCAAATGTGGAGAATTAGAAGTTCCACAAGCAGACATTATTTTAGAAGGTAAAATTTCTGTAACTGAAACTGTAGCAGAAGGTCCATTTGTGGATTTAACTGATACCTATGACATTATTCGTGACCAGCCAATAATTAACTTGGAAAAAATGCATATTAAAAAGGAAAATGCAGCATATCATGCAATTTTACCAGCAGGATTCGAACACAAATTATTGCAAGGTCTTCCACAAGAACCTAGAATATTCAAAGCTGTTAAAAATGCAGTTCCTACAATTGAAAATGTTGTTTTAACCGAAGGCGGTTGCTGCTGGTTACATTCTGTTGTTTCAATCAATAAACAGACTGAAGGTGACGGTAAAAACGCTATTATGGCAGCGTTATCTGCACACCCTTCACTTAAACACTGTGTTGTAGTTGACACTGACGTTGACGTCTTTGATGCTGAAGATGTTGAATATGCAATAGCTACACGTGTGAAAGGTGATAGAGACATAATGATTGTTCCTAATGTACGTGGTTCATCCCTTGATCCTGTAGCTGAAAGTGATGGAACAACTACTAAAATTGGAGTAGACGCTACCAAATCACTTAAAACACTTGAAAAATTCGAAAGAGTTAGTTTTTCAGAATAAAACTAACTTTTAATTTACTTTTTTTATTAAATATTTCCCAAATATACATTCTCAATTCCTTTATCTAAAGCTATTTCTCTTGCTTTAAACAAAGTTTCAGGATTGGTTGGTGAGATGCAATCCATTTTATAATAAGGAAATGCCCTTGAAAAATGTATAGGAACTTCAGGACCCAATTCTTCAACAATAAAATCACATAATTCAACAATCTCTTCAATTGAATCATTATAGTCATTAATTATAAGATTGGTAATTTCCAAATGTTTGCCCTCCAAATAGATCATTCTTATGTTATCCAAAACAACATCCAAATCTGCACCGCATATTTTTTTATAAAAATCACTAGCCATGGATTTCACGTCAATATTGAATGCATCAACAAAACCTAAAACTTCTTGTAAGGATTTATCTGAAAAATATCCATTGCTTACATAGATTACTTTCAAGTTTTTTTGCTTTGCAAGTAGAGAAGTTTTTTTGTTGAACGGTAAGTGTATAGTAGGTTCATTATATGTCCAAGCAATTGACTTACAATTGTAATTAAGTGCATTTTCCACTATTGCTTCTGGTGTTATTTGAATACCTCTTGAATAATTACCATATTCTTGGGATATCATATAGTTCTGACAGTGTAAACAACCCATATTACACCCAAAACCACCAATTGAATATGTTAATGTACCCGGTAAAAATTTTTTTAATGGCTTTTTTTCAACTGGATCCGGACTTAATGATGAAACAATACCATATGATTCATCAAATAGTTCACCATTAACATTTTTATGCTGTCTGCAAATCCCTTCTTTGCCGTCAGCTATTTTACAATAGTTAGCACAAATTTCACAACGAATCTTTTGTGTTTTGGAACTTTTCTTATATAATTCATTACTCACTAACATAATGTTCATAGCCCCTATTTTCAATTTTTTCAACAAATCCATTTTCTAATGTAAGCTCGATAACATCAGAATCTGTTACACTACCAATGACCTTGTAATCAATAGGTAATTTCTCCAAATCATCTTTTGATATTGTAAAAAGCAACTCAAAATCTTCACCAACATGAAGAACCAAGTCCAGATAATCCAACTTAAGACTGCCGGCCAAATCCTTATATTCATCTGTAATTCCCAATAGCTCTTCATGAATCATAAATCCAAAGCCATCTTTTTTGATTTCATATAATTCACTTGCAAGTCCATCAGTAATGTCAGTAGCAGAAGTTGCACCATGTTCTTTTAAAATTTGGCCTTCGCTGATTCTGGCTTTTGGTTTAAGAGCATGTTTGACATAAACATTATCTAATGTATTCAACTCAAATCCTAATGCTGCAAGTCCAATATCCCCAGTAATAGCTATCAAATCATCTTTTTTATAATTATTTTTCATTAATGGTGCATCGCACAATCCTAATGCAGTACCTGAAATTATTATTTCAGAAGCCTCATTAGTATCCCCACCAATTAGTGGAATTGAATAATAGTCACAGGCCTGTAAAACCCCATCAATAATCTCCTTAAAATCATCAAGTTCCAAATCCTTAGGTATTGCCATTGATAATAAAAATCCTAAAGGTTTAGCACCCATAGCAGCCAAATCACTTACATTAACAGTTACAGATTTAAATCCCATATCAAAATAAGACATGTTTTCTGGAAAATGTCTAGATTGAATAAGCATGTCGCAAGTGGAAATTAAATTAGAACCATTAAAAGGAGTGATTGCAGTATCATCCGGAGTAATTTCTCTTGAATTAGCAATAATATACTTAACTAATTCCTTTTCACCAATATCAGAGACTTTTAGAGTCATAAATATTAGTATAATTTTTAAAATAAATAAATTTTAGTAAAAAAAGTAAAAAAAATGGTTTCAGAATTATAAGTGTTCTGAAACTCTGTCTTTAATGATTTCATACATACGTTTGTCGATTCCAAGAGGATCAGTCAAAATGATTTCACCATCAAATTCAAATTCCTCTTCATCATGATTGTGGTCATGATGGTGATGGTGATGTCCGTGATCGTGTCCATGGTCATGGTCATGATGGTGGTGACCGTGGTCATCTTCTTCAAAATCACTTTCAATACCAAGCAATCCTGGAATATCTCTTTTGGTATGTAATCCATGAGCAACAAATACCGGTACAACAATTATTTTTTCTAAATCATTTTCAGTAGCTAATTTTTTGATTGTTTCTGGAATACCCGGTTTTCTGATTTCCATAAACGCATAATCTACAATTGCATCCGGAAATTCTTCTAAATACATATTTTTATAAGCTTCAATTACCTCTTTACCATCCGGTAATCTAGAACCGTGACTTAAAAGTAAAATTCCTGTTTTTTTATCTGCCATAATATAATCTCCTTCTTATTAATTTAAAATTAAATTTTATTAAGTTATCTTGAAAAAATAATTTTTCAAAAAAAATATTGAAGCTATAAAGCTTCATTAATCATTGTAATCAACATATCAATTAAAATATCATCCGCTTTAATAGGTTCTGGATAGAGAATTTCCCCATCAAAGTCAACTGGAGTCAAATCATGTGTATGATCATGTCCATGACCGTGACCATGCTCGTGTTCATGTTCATGTTTGTGTTCATGTACATGGTCATCCAAAAATCCTAAAATATGTGGAATATCATGAGTTGTGTGCATTCCCGGAGCAATAAATACAGGAACAACAACTAATCTTTCCAATCCATTTTCATCTACCAATTTATTAATAGATTCAGGAATACTAGGACCACATAATTCCATAAATCCAAAACTGGAAGGTAATTCACAAGTTTTTTCGAATTTATTATATAATGCAGTAGCGAATTCTTTATTATAGTTTAATCTGGAACCATGAGTTACAAGCAAAATACCAGTTTTTGCATCATCATCCAATTTAGATTCTGATAATGCTTCATTGATTCTTTTATCAATAATATCTAAAAGTTCATCACGAGGCCCAATGGAACTCAATAACTTAATCTCACCATCAAAATCAACATCGTCTGCGATTGATAAGTAATGTTCAGCAGGATAGTTTCCATCTGGACATCTCGGATCTTCTTCTAAAGGTTCAAGACCTAATAATTGCGGAATATCAATATTAGTATGAATTCCTGGAGCTAAAAATACTGGAAGAGCAATAATATTATCTAAATCATCAACTTCTTCTTTTAATATTTCAACTGCACCAGCAATAGTTGGTTCGGATACTTTCATATATCCAATTTCAGCAGCCAAACCACTTTTTTTGATAAATTTTTCTTTGATTTCTGTGAAGACTTCTTCAGCAAAAGGTAATGTACTACCATGACTTACTAAAATTACACCAGTATTATTTGATAACTTTGAATTTGTATCCATAAGAGATAACTCCGTCTTTTCCATCTTCTCTTATTTTTCTAAATACCATTTCGACATCATCGCCGATTTCAAGGTCATCAACATCACAGTCTACAAGTTGTGAAGTTAATTTTGCACCTTCTTCAAGTTCAATAACAGCTACAGCATATGGTGCTGATTTTTTGAAATCATCAGACGCTGATCTAATTACTGAATAAGTGTAAATTTTTCCTTTTCCTGAAAATTGGAAAGGTTCAAGGTCTCCTTTTCTTCTACAATTAGGACAAACTACACGAGATGGGAAAAATAATTCACCACAAGTGTTACATTTAGTACCAATGAGATTATATCTTTGTTGAATATGACGCCAAGTTCTTACAGTATCTGACATGTTAATCCTCCATATATTTTCTAATAAGTATAATTTATATTAAATAATATAAATAACTATTTTTTTTATTACAAATTTTGAACTTTTTTAAAAAAAAGTAATACGTTTATGTGTAAAATCATCCAGGCACACTTTCAAAATAAATTTATAAATTTCAGTATAAATTTTTAAAAATGAAAATCGGCTCTAAAGGAAATTTAATTGTAGGAACAACTGCTATTTTAATTGTAGCATTATTATTAATTTGTATTTTTGTTGTAACATCCATAAATTACATTCAAAATGAAAATATTGACTCTCAGCAAAATGATAATTTCAAATATATAATCGATGATTACACTCAAAACCTAAAGATTGACGGAAGGAATGCAATAGCTGAAGCTACACAAAAAGTTTTTAATGGCCTTCCAGTGACAAATAGTCCAAATCAAATCAAGAAAAACTTAAATAATATTCTTGATGAAAAAAATAAGGAATATAAAGAGAAATATGGTATTAAAATTACTTCTGAAACCATTTCTGTAGAACCAACAGACTCACCATGGCAAATACTTTTTAAAATTAAACTGAACATACAGAAAGGAAATGAAAGATATTCAAAGATTGTTGAGAAGAATGCATCTGTTGAAGGATTAAGAGATCCACTCCCGATAGCTAAACTGACAATAGCATCTGGAATTCTAACATATGACAATCAAATTCATTATAAAACCGGATTATCTGCATATATGCTTTTGCACAATTTCAAATCACCCGAATCATACATTGAAGCAACAGCACCATTATACATTAAAAAATGCCCTTATGACCCTTACATTCATCATGGAGATCCAGGAGTTCTTGATGATTGCCTTAAACAGGGATATTTTCATGAAAGTGCTGATGGAAGCTGTTATCTATGCAGACTAGAGGGAAAAGGGAAGTGTCCCCATTATGGATTTGAAGTGTTTATTCAAACTCATACTCCACTAACAAACGAGTCACTATCCTGTTCGGACCATGTTGTTTTTGCAGACCACTATAACGGAGAAAAAATAGATCCCGATGACTGGAATAGCTTGATTTTAGATGATTCTCACAGAAAAAAATATGGATTGGTTGAAGATGATGGACAGTAAAGGAAGCATAACAATAGAAATTACAGTTGTTTTAGTAATTATCTTATTGATTTTTGGTGTTTTTTTAACATCCTATGAAAATACCACTAACAAAATTATTAAAACACAAGAACAGGAACATATGGAAATTTTAACATCCGAAGTTATTGACAATTTAATTAACAATCCTGGAATACCTGAAAAATGGTTTGAATATGAAAAAGGAACACCAGGTCTTTCAATTGTAAATGAAGGAGGGGAATCTATTCCCAATAGCGTTTCATATGTAAAACTGATTGCCCTTGGAAAAAATTACAAACAGTTAGGATATGAAAAGTTATTCGACTCGAAGATTCATTCTTCAATGGAATTAATACCTCTCGAGAGGTCTATTTCAAGTGTAAAAATTGGTGAAGAAAATGAACCAAGTAACATCTTTTCAGTTAACAGATTAGTCAAATGCGATTTTTACAAAAAATATGTCATAAAAGACTTTCAAAATGATGGAAAATGCAACCACGACCACGACCAAAAATCCCATAGCTGCAACTATTTTAAAGTCTTTAAGAGCAATCTAAAAAAGTCAGATTACTATTTGTTGATTGATGATAATGAAAAATATAACTTAAAATTCATTATTGATACGACAAGAGTTGTTAAAGAAAAATATTGGGAAAATACAATGTCCAATCAAATCTATTTAAATGATAAGATTGATTTTTATGATGATACAGATGCAATTGTATTTATTCACATTGACAAACCCAAAGCCAAGGCCGTTTTAGTTAGTGTTCCTAAAAATTTTGATAAAAATAAATTAAGTTATGATTATTTTAGGATAAATGAATGTCAATTTGTCTTAAAGGCTTGGTATTAAATTAAAGCACCTAATATCAACAAAGATATTGAAATTAAAATCAAACTAGATATTGAATCAGTAACACTGGTTGAAATTGGAATTACAATATTATCCGGATCCAAATTATTGTTATAAGAGGTTATTGAAATGTAATAAACAACAAATATCATAATTGAAACTAAAATAAGACCAGATAATGTACTGATTGGAATGATTTTATCAAATCCAACACCAATTGTTCCAACAGAAATTGTTGATGCTTCAGCAAGTATTCCAATCAATGGGAAAACAATTATTGCCAAGATATAACAAATTCCAAAGTTATGAAGAGCAATACCTGTAGGTCTTGATAAAGGTTCAACCAAACCGGAGTGAAGACCTGATGATAATCTAGCACCTAAAATACTGATTAAACTTCCACACTCACCGGAGAATAATGGTATCAATGTAAGCAGACTAGGATTAGTAAGTAATGTTTCAACTGAACTGTTTAAAATTCCGCCTGCAGAACCTCCTAAAAAGGAACATAAAATCAATGTCGGAGTAGATTGTTTTAAAATTGTTTTAGTTTCATCAGATAATCTGTAACAATGGATAAATCCTACTAAAATAACAATTACAAGAATTACAAAAACAATATTTTTAATCATTAAATTAACATTCAATGCTTGAAGAAGAAAAATTGAAGCTATAATAGCTGGAAGAGTGAATAAATCACCGAATCCCGCAATGATTGGACTTGTGATATTGTCAGGATCCCATCCATTTTCAAAACTTTTAAATGAAATAAGCATTGTAATTGGAAGCATGATTAAATTAGAAATTAAGCCCGCAATTGTACAAATTAATATGAAATCCATTAATGCAATTGATTCATAATGTAATAAAATGCAGAATAGCTTAGCTACAATACCTAAAAATATTGATAAAACCAATGTTAAAACAAATGATGCGAAGATATTATTGTCTAAATCCTCTGAAAATTCAAAATGTGGAGCAATTAAACCAATGTGTAAGCTAGTAGATAATCTTGAAGCAAAAGATCCAAAGATATTTCCCCTCATTCCAATAGCACCAGGAATAACAACTAATAAACCTGGAAATGCTTCAAGGAAAAAGGTCATCTTACCTAAGACAATACCTGCTATTAAATCTCCAACAGCACAAATTAAAAGAGCAATTAAACCTTCTTTTATAACCTGATTATGTTCACTGAAAAATTCAGTTAATGCTCGAGTAGATAGTGAACTGCGTATCTTCTTCTGTTTTTCTTTCACACATATCACTACCTATAATCATTTTAATCACTCTAATTCATCTTCTAATTCTTCTGGAATGTCTTCTAATGAACAAGCTCCGGAAGCAAGTTTTTCTAATAAATCGGCACCTTCATCAGTACCTTTTAAAATTAATACGTCATGAGCTAAAAGCATGGTATTTTTATCTGGACCATAAATCCAAGATACACCTCTTCTAATAGCGATTACTCTCATACCAGTACGATTAACTAAAAGTAAATCACCTAATGTATTATTAGCTAATTCAGATGATTCATCAATTGTAACTCTTGCAATACTTTTATCTGATTCTTCCATTACCATTTTAAATACTGGATGTGGTTTAAAACCAGTGATAACTAAGTCAGCTAAATCTTTTGCAGCATTTGCCATGGTCTCAGCAGCTTCTGCAATCTCAAGTAATGCAGTTAATTTTTCAGCATCTTCATAAGAACGTGCTGCAACCAATGATTCTTTTTTAATTTCATAATTCATTGAATTAACTTCATTTTCTAAGGTAATTACTTCTTCTGCAGCTGCTTTACTATTAAACAATACAGCAGAATAAGCTAAATCTACCATCAATTCCGACATATTTTTCATTTCGATTAAAAGATTTTTAATTGACAATTATAATACCCCTAAAGATCATTTGGATTATTTTTCAATAAACAAGCTCTTCTAAGTTTCAATAATGATTTTTTCTTTGATTTTAAATCTTCAACATCTTCTAAAATGTTTTCTAAAGGTGGACGTAAACATTCAACACTATTTTTATCATGTAACCAGTTACAATTTTTACAATTCCAAACATTCTTACCTTTAATCCATTCCCCACCAGTTGAAGAGTCACCACATGGATAAAATGGACAATAACAGAAATCACAATACTGACCCTCATAGTGACATGGATAATATTCACATTCCCTATTAGGACCGTGTGCAACTTCACCATTCAAGAATTTTTCATAATGATTCTGTGATAATTCATGAATTCCTGACCTAATCACATATCCTCTAGGTGTTACAATCTTTCCATCTTGAACATAAGTTAAATCATTTCCAACGATTAAAGTACAAGACATATTAACTATATCTTCAGTTAAGTCCTTAATTTCAACAACTGTTGCCTTTGGAGGTTCATAAGTACTATCAATAATACCTATTAACGCATTTTCTCCTCTAATATCTAAAACACATTGTTTGAACCTTTTAAATGGTTCCTTACGAGTTTTACTTAAAGGATTATATATAGCAACAATCAAATCAGCCTCAAGAGCATATCTTAATTTTTTTTCAATTTCAGATAAAGGAGTTAAAATATTACTTAAACTTATTGCAGCAAAATCGTTTAAAGGTGCTCCTAAGTGACTAGAAGCATAATTAAGTGCAGAAACACCTGGATAAACTTTTATTTCAATATCTTCATATTTGCTTACAATTTGATATAATACATTGGCCATTCCAAAAACACCAGGATCTCCAGAACTAACTAATGAAACAGTTTTACCTTCTAGGCTTTTTTGAATAGCAAATTCAGCTCTTGCTATTTCATCACCCATACCTTTTTTAACTATTTCTTTACCTTGAATTAAATCTTCAATCTGGTTAATATATTTTTTATATCCAATAATAACATCAGACTCTTCAATAGCTTTTAAAGCTCCTAAAGTCATGTTTTCTCTATTTTGGCCTATGCCTATTACATTAATCATTTTTTTATTTCCCTAATATAATTTTAAAACTGAAGTTATGGTCATGGAATTTGTATCAGCCATTATTCCATCTCCTTTATAAGATGCAGGAGCAGAAGCTATGATCTTATAGGATGGGTCCTGACTAATGACAATTTGTCCTGAAGTTGAATTTGGAGAAGCATAACCTAAAGCTTCAATGATTACAGTGAAATTTTTGTCATCACTTGGATCATCACGAGTGGATATGTTCATTGAATCAATATTAACTCCATCAACCTTTGACAGGTCTTGCATTTTCAGTGCAACATCTTTTTTATTAGTAATATTAATTGGAGTCGGGTCTTTAATTAAAGCTTCATTAACATTTTCAGGATTTAAGATAGATGCAATCTTTTGTATTTGCATATCAATTAATCCTTGAATATTAGGTGCTTCAGCTGTAACAATAGTATATGAACTAAAGAGACCTATTTCAAAAAATATAACAAATAAAACAACTATTAAAATAATTCTAACAAATTTATTCGCCATTTTATCACAATCATTATTTTAACTTTATAATGAAATAGTTTTTATTTTTAATATATAATAAATATAACTCATTTAGAAAATTTTATAATTAAAAATAAAAATTTAAAAATAAAATTCTCAAAGTTTATTAATATAAAAAATAAAAATTTTAACTAATATGTCAACTAATAAAATTTTATTAAAATTCGCAAAAAAAGGAATCAACCTATCACCTGAAGCATTTAATAAGGTTATGAGTGCTGAAGACCCTGTAAATTATGCTTCTTCATTAATTGTTAAATTAAAAAGCGATAAATATTCATCAAAAGATTTAGTATCAGTTAGTGGTGAAATTGTTGATGAAATTAATGGAGTTAAAAAAGAAGAGCCAAACACTCAAAAAACATTAACAGATGAAATAACTCCTGAAATAAAAGAGGAAATTAAACCTAAAAAAACAGAAAATCAAGAAATCAAAAAAGAAACAATACCTAACGTACCGGTTGACAAAAAACCTGAAATAAAATCTCAAACACCACCTAAAAAAGAGATTAAACCTAAAGCTCCTGTTGACAAAAAACCTGAAATAAAACCTGATGTACCAGCTGTTGATAAAAAAGATACAATTGATAATCTGAAAAAAGATACTGATACACCAGAAAAATACATAAACAAAGAGATTTTAGAAGCATCTGAAACAATTAAAGATGAAAAAATCAAGTTTAAAAGAAATGAAAAAAAATCCAATGTTACTTATGACTTTAAAATCATACAGGACACCTCTAAAAAATCATACACAAGCGGTGAACTTGAAAACTTGATTTCTTACTTTAAAAGCAGATATGAAAAATTAGCTAAAATATTATCAAAAAGACCAGAACTCAGAAACTACACAAAAATCGCTGATATCGATGATTCACAGGATACATTAAGCTTAATATTAATGATTCGTGAGATAAGAACCAGTAAAAATGGTCATAAAATTGTTGAATTTGAAGATGATACTGGTACAATTTCAATTTTATTCTCTAAAAATAATGAAGAATTGTTTGCAGAAGCAGAAAAACTCGTAAAAGATGAAGTTATTGGGGTTATTGCAAATAAAAGTGATGATGAAGGCTTTGCATTCGGTCAGCAAATTATTGATCCGGGAGTTTTAAGAATTCCAAATAAAGAAATGGACTTTGGAATAGTATTTTTATCTGATGTCCATATCGGAAGCTTAACATTCCTTGAAGATGCATTCCAAAGATTTATTGATTGGATTAACTGTGAATATGGTTCAGAAGAGCAAAGAAGGATTGCTGAAGATGTAAAATATCTTGTTATTGGTGGAGATATCGTGGATGGTATTGGTGTATATCCAAACCAAGACAAGGAATTGGCAATCAAAGACATTACTGAACAATATAATGAAGCTGCAAGATTTTTAGGAAATATCAGAAGTGATATTAAAATCATTATCGCTCCTGGAAACCACGATGCATCAAGAGTGGCAGAACCACAACCGGCTGTACCTGAAGAGTATGCAAAAGCACTCTATGAACTTGACAATGTAGAGTTCATATCAAATCCAGGTGTTGTATCACTTGATGGAATCAATGTTCTAATTTACCACGGACGTAGTTTCGATGATTTAGTAATGGCAGTTAAACAATTTACTCACGAAAGAAATGATTTATTAATGGAAGAATTATTGAAGAAAAGACATTTAGCTCCAATTTATGGAGAAAGAACTCCACTTGCATCAGAACTTGAAGATTATTTAGTAATTGATGAATTACCAGACATTTTCCATACAGGTCACGTTCACATTAATACATATAGAAAATTCAAAGGAATTCACTTAATTAATTCCGGTACTTTCCAGACTCAGACAGAGTTCCAGAAAATTTATAATATTGAACCTACACCTGCAGAAGTTCCAGTAATTCATAAAGGAATATATAAACATTTAAAATTTATTGAATGAGGTTATTTTAATGAAAAAACATATTAATGAAATTATCAATGTTGGAAATGAAATTTATGACAAAGGATTAGTTTCCGGGAAATCCGGAAATATCAGTAAAAGAATAAAAGGAAGTACTGGTGATGTTGTTGCTATTACTCCAACATTAAAATCATTGTCAGGTTTGAAAGAAGAAGACATTATATTAGTCGATCTTGATGGAAATTTATTAACTAATGGAAAACCATCTTCTGAAGTTGGCATGCATTTAGGAATCTATAAAAAAAGACATGATGTTAATGGTATTGTTCACACTCATTCACCATATGCAACAGGATTTGCTTTTTCAAATAAAAAACTCAAAAGATTAGAAGGTTTTGGAGAAATAAAAAATCCATATTTAGCTTCTATAGAATATGAAAAACCAGGTACCATTGAATTAGCTGAAAGAGCTAGTGAAGGTATAAAAAACGAAGATGTACTAATATTAAAAAATCATGGAGTAATCTGCGTTAATGAAAATTTACAAGAAGCAAAATTACTTGCAGTTTTTGTTGAAGAAACTGCTAAAACTCAATTTGTTACTTATATGTTAGATTCAGTTGAAGATTAAATTGTATCTTCATCTGAAACAACATTACTGCTATTTTTTCTACTTTTCATTCCTTCATCAATCATTTTAAGGATTAATCCTGATAAAGAAGTATCTTCATCAATAGCAATTTTTTTTAATTCTTTTTTCAATTCAACAGGAATATTTATAGTTGTTCTACTTACATCTGACATGATATATAATTTTTTTAAATAATAATATATATTTTTCTACTAAAAAAAACAGGTATTTACCACAAAATATTTAAAGAGATTGCAAACAAATATATATTATAATATTAATAATTTTATTAACTATTTTTAATAATTTTGGAGGAGTATTATGAGTAGTCAAATCGACGAAGTTTGTGAAATACTTGAATATATCGCAGATAACAACACTGTACCTCGTAACATTAGAGAGGCTGCAGGAAAATCCAGTACCTTATTAAAAGATGAAGAACAAGATCAATCTGTAAGAATAAGTACTGTTTTAGGAAAATTAGATGAAATTAGTAATGATCCAAACATCCCTGTTCATGCAAGAACTTTAATTTGGGAAGTTTTATCTAAATTAGAATCAATCTAATTCCATTTTTCTTTTTTTTATTATTTTCATTTTGAAATTGCAACAGATATTGTAACACCATCATAAGATGTCTTTTTATATATTAATTTTGAATCAAATCCTGCTGTAATCAATGCAGAAGGTTCACATACACCATAGATACCAAATTTTGAATATACAAACTCTGATTTTTGAATATCATTTGATTCAAAAAGTTTTAGTTTATCCAAACCTACAAAATTAACAGGTATATTTAACTTATCTGAAAGTTCCAAAATTCCTTGTTCATCTTTTTTTATCTCAGCAGAAGACAACATGTTAATTCTTGATATATGAATACCTAATTTATCAATTGAATCAGAAAGCCCTTCATAAATTTTAAAACATTCTTTTCCACGTCTACAACCAATACCAACAACAATACTCTTCTCTTTTAATATTATTTTGTGATTATCACATGCAACATGTATTTCATTTGTATTAACATCATTTGAATGAGAAAATGAGACATCCATTTCAAGTGTAACTTTTTCAATATACTCAAATAAATATTTGAAATTTTTTTCTGGATTAATAGTAAATTCAAGTTTTTTCCCATCTAAAATAGCTTTGTTGAAGAATAATATTTCTTTTGTATTATCAATTGATAAATAAAGATCTTTAGCTAAAACATCAATTCCCAACTTTTTATTGACATCAGTAGAAGTTGTAATAACAGGTATAGCATCAATTAAATTAGCAATTTTTTTTGTTAATTTATTAGCACCTCCTAGATGACCTGATAAAGTTGAAATGACAAAGTTACCATTATCATCAATATTTAAAATAGCAGGATCTGTAACTTTTGATTCAATTAATGGAGCAATTGTTCTGATTAAAATTCCAGAAGCCATTATTGCAATTATTGCATCATATTCATAGAACAGATATGGAAAATGTTTTTTGACATTTTTATGATATATGTCTGTTTTTAATACAGTTGAATCATCATCTAATTGTTCTTTTAAGTTTAAAGCTAATTTTTGTCCTTTATCTGAAACAGAGATAATTGCTATTTTCATAATATCACATAAATTAATGTAAATAAAATAATAATTGTTATTGTAAATAAAATAATTGATAATTTAGATAAATTAACAGCCTTTGAAATATCATCTGATGTGATTTTTTTATTATTATCACCTAAAATATATGTATCTTTTTTTATCAGTTGAATATTCAATGCTCCTGCTGTTGATGCCATTGTATAACCTGAATTTGGAGATGGACAATTTCTAGCATCCCTCATCATAATTCTAAAACTGTTTTTTCCATCTAAATTAAGTAGATATGCAGAAATTACAACAAATAATCCGGCAATTCTTGAAGGTATATAATTTAGAATATCATCTATTTTTGCAACAACAAAACCAATGTGAATCAATTCATCAGTAGTATATCCAAGCATTGCATCTTGTGTATTTGATAATCTATACAACACAGGAACTAACAATAAGAAATACAATTGAAATGGTACTGGATACAATAAAATAATAATTCCAAATATGAAATAATAAAAAATTGGAGCAACATAAGAATCAGTTATGTTTTCAGTCAAACTTTCAACAACAGCTGAGACGATGAAACTTTCTGTCAATTCATCAGTATTTCTGCTAACAAGATAAGAAACAGATCTTCTTGCTTTTTCAATATCTGTACTTAAATCATTTTTGACATCAATTGCAGTTTGTAATAACATTTTTATTGAAAATGTTGAAGATAAAATAATTGAAAATAATAAAATAAATAAAATAATATTATTTTTTATTATTAAATAAATTATCAATAACAATACACTTGAAGTTATACTGGTACAAAAAACAAGCATTAATCCAGATAATCTATTTTTTATATTAATAAATTTTCTTTTAAAATAATTAATAATTGAACCCATTATGACTACAGGATGAATTTTTCCTGGAAGTTCACCGAACAGGACATCAATTGCAAGTGAAAAAATAAATGTACATATAATAAACAAAAATAACCTAAATGAAACAATATTATTAATATTTGTTAACATTACATTATTTATTAATTCATTATATTCTATCATATTTTATTATATATTTATAAAAAAATAAATAATTTATTATTATATTATATTTAATGATGATACTATGATTGATGAAAAAACAATTAAAAAATGGTTACTTGACGAAGATATGTTAAGAGAAATGAAATATGATGAAAATGCTGATTTTCATTTTATTGTTGAATTTCCAAAAGAAAATATAATGGATATTGTAAAACCAAAACAAAAAGATTGTATTGTAATTGCATGTGCAACTCAAGTTTCACCTGAACATATTAACTTGATGATTCCAGCAGATCAACAAACAAAAAAAGATTTTATTTTAGATTTGAATTTTGGATTGAATAATTTTTTGGTTGATTATGAGCTCCAAGTTAATAATGAAATGTTACAACAATTTATTATAACCGATCAAATATTTGAAGATGGATTGACAAAAGATGCATTCATTAAAACATTGAAAAGAGTTTTTAAATCTAAATTACATTGTATCTGGTTAATTGACAAAAAATTTGGCAATGTTTCTTTTCCAAACAATGAAAATGATATGTTCATTTAAGAGAGAGGGAGGTGCATTTCAAGTATAACATTTCCGAAGGTATATTCAGAATGAAGGGGTCTATTTCAAGTGTAAACATTTGAAATTTATCTCTATTTTTTCACCACTTAATTTTCTATTTAAAGTTCTAATTTTTCTTTGTTTTTAAATTTAAATATTTTTTTAAAATTTGAAATTTTTTTACACTTGAAATGTATGTCTTGATTTTTGTTTTTTGCTAAATTTTCTTACACTTGAAACACATGTCCCTCTCTTAGTTTAAAATCATGATAAATTTTTTAAAAGTAATGTTTATATTCTAATTAAGGATTAATTTTTGCTTTTTATCCTATAATTTTACACTTGAAATTGTTATCTTATATTTGAAATAGTATCATTCCATATTCAAAATTTAATTTAATTTAAATAATTATTTTTGAATATAATTCAATTTAATTATTTAAATGATTTATTTACTTTATTTTAATTTGTTTTTGTTAATTTAATCCATTTTAATTAATTTAATTTTTTAGATTTTTCTTAATTTTATTAATTTTTTATAAAATTGTAATACAAATGTTTATTTATGATACATTTTATACTATTAACACTGGAAATTATACTCTAATTTTTTTTATAAATTTAAGGTGGATATATGACAAATATTTTTGAACAATTGGAAAATGATGAAAAGGGACCCAGTATATTTAAGGATAAACGTCCATTGGATCATAGGTGGTTACCTGATAAGTTAGTTCACAGGGAAGAGCAAATAAAACAAATTGCAAAATATTGGGTTGATGTATTAAGTGATGTAACTCCTTCAAATGTAACTTTGTATGGTAAAACTGGAACTGGTAAAACAGCTGCATCTAAATTTGCTCGTGAGCAATTAATGGATATTGCTCGTAAAAAAAGTATTTTTGTAAAAGTGGAATATGTTAGATGTACTGATTACACAACTGAATATCAAGTAATTGCAGAATTATGTAATAAACTTGGACGTGATGTTCCAAATCGTGGTTGGACTAAAGGTGAAGTTGTAAATACATTTAGGGATATTTTCAAGTCAACTAATGCTTTTGGTAAAAAATTACATTTAATTGTTATTTTAGATGAAATTGATATTTTACTTGATAAAGATGGAGATGGAATCTTATATACTCTTACCAGAACAGACAATGTTTCTATTTTATGTATTAGTAACTATTTAGATTTCAAAAATTTAATTAAATCTAGAGTTACAAGTAGTTTAAATGATAAAGAAATTGTTTTCCCACCTTATGGAGCAGGTCAATTGTCTGATATTTTAAATGAAAGGGCAGAAATATCTTTCAATGAAAATGTACTTGAAAGTGATGTTATTCCTTTATGTTCAGCAATGGCTGCTAAAGAAGAGGGTGATGCAAGGTATGCTCTTGATTTACTTAAAAATGCTGGTGAATTAGCTTTTGATGAAGATTCTCCAAAAGTTACAAATGATCATGTAAAAAGAGCAAAAGATAAAATTGAACATAATAAAGTCATTGAAATCATATCCACTTTACCTCTTCAACAACAAAGAGTTTTAGAGTCTATTTTAAATTTAACTAAACAAAAAGAAGAAATTACATCTGGAAAATTATATGAAGCTTATACAGATTTATATAAAAAAGATGCAGTTACTTACAGAAGAATATTTGACTTTATTAACGAGCTTGAAATGTTAGGAATAATATCTACTAACACAATTTCACGTGGTCGTGGAAAAGGAAGAACTAATATTATCAAGCTTCAATGCGATGAAACATTACTTGAAACAACCCTATTCTCTATTTAGGGTTGTTTTTTATCAATGTTTTTAAAATAGCCATTCTCACAGGAACAGCATTTGCTGCCTGTGTGAAATACTTATTATATTTTGTATTATCAACATCAGTGTCTATTTCATCAATTCTTGGTAATGGATGCATTATGATTAAATCTTTTCCTTCAACTAATTTTTTATTGATGACATATGCACCTTTTATTTTTAAATAATCATTAACGTCAGCAAAACGTTCTTTTTGTATTCTAGTTACATATAAAACGTTTACATCATCGATTATTTCTTCAATTGAACCTACTTCTTCATATTCAACATTTGTTTTATTCAAATCATGAAGAACTTCCTGTGGCATTTTAAGTTCAGGTGGTGAAATTAAATATATTTTAATGTTTTTGAATAATCCTAAAGCATGTGATAATGAGTGAACTGTACGTCCAAATTTTAAATCACCGATTAAAGCTATTTTTAAATTGTCAATTTCTCCAATTTCATTTTTAATAGTATATAAATCGAGTAATGTTTGGGTAGGATGTTGACCAGCACCATCACCTGCATTGATTACAGGCACGTCCACTACATCTGAAATAAACTTTGATACTCCTTCAAGTTCATGTCTTATAACTAATGCATCACAGTATCCTTCAAACATTTTTGCAGTATCTGCAATACTTTCACCTTTAGAAACTGAACTAGATCCACTATTTTCAAATCCAATGCATTCTCCACTTAAACGTTTCATGGATGTTTCAAATGACATTTTAGTCCTTGTTGAAGGTTCAAAAAACATTAACCCAAGAATTTTTCCTTTAAGTTCTTCAGATATTTCTCTAGATTTGGCAATATTTTCTAATTTTGATGCTTCATTTAGAATATATTCAATATCTTCTCTTTCAAAATCTTTCACGGAAATTATGTTCTTTAATCTAAATATTTTAATCAACCCTTTGTTTAATCAAATTGTTTATATAATCGCTAAATTTATCAATTTCGTCAATATTTAATCTTGGAATATCTTCATCATTTTTAAGCTTGCTTTTTGTTTTCATTTTTTCAATAAAATTTCCTTCGTTGCTGTTCAGTTCATATCCAAAATTTGAGTTAATACGTGATGAATTTACTATTTCTTCTGTAAATATTTTGTTGAATATCTTTTCTGTATCAATATTTTCTTCACAGCTGATAGCTAATGCTATTGGTTTTCCTTTTATAGTTTTAATATTTCTGATAATATATCTTTTCAAACTACTTTGGAATTTGCCGTTATATGCAGAAGCAACGAATATAATGAAATTATATTTTAAGATACAATTGGTTTTTGCTTTGTCAATTGGTATCATCTTTACATCTGCATTAAGTTTGCTAGATAATATTTTACAAGCTTTTTTTGTAGATTTTTTTGATGTTGAGTAAATTATTCCAATATTCATATTATTCTTTCAATCGGTACTACAAGAATATCTTTAGCACCTGCATTTCTTAAACAGTTTACAAGTTCAAATACTTCTTTTTCATCAATTACTGCCTGGACAGCAACAGTTTCTTCATCTGATAATACTTCAGATATTGTTAAACCACCCATTGAAGGCATTACATCTTTAACCTTTTCTAAATCAGCAGTTTTTACATTCATCATGATTAATTTTTTACGATCAGCATCAAGAACCCCTTTGATACTTGTGCTGACAGCTTCAATTAATTCTTTTTTATTTTCTAAACTATCTTTATTAGCAATGAGTTTGATTGTACTGTCTAAAATTTTATCAATGATTTGTAAATGATTCATTTTTAAAGTTGTTCCAGTACTGGTTAAGTCTGTGATTAAATCAGCAATTCCAATAAATGGTGCAGCTTCTGTTGATCCACTTAATTTAACAATTTTAATGTTGTTTAAGCCTTTTTCATCTAAATATTTTCTGGTTAATACAGGAAATTCAGTAGCCACTTTCATATCTTCTGTAATATCATCAACAGAGTTTATATTTGATTCTTCTGGAGCTGCTAAAACTAATTTTGTTTGTCCAAATCTTAAATCGAGTAATTCACAAACGTCAGCTTCATTTTCATTAATTAAATCTACACCAGTCACTCCCATATCTGCAACTCCATCGTTGACAAATTCTGGAATATCTGATGCTCTTGCAAACATAACTTCTATATCTTCATTAAATGTTTTTGAAATTAGTTTTCTGTTATTTTTGTCGATTAGTCCTAATCCTGCTTTTTCCAATATATTTATAGAAGGTTCACTTATTCTTCCTTTAGAAGGTATAGCAATTTTAATTTTCATCATATCTTCTCAAATTTTTTATCTTAATATTATTTTATAAATTTATTTTATAAATAAGTATTTTTTTATTATTATTTTTCCAATTATTTAAATGATTATTTCTTATTTTTTGATAACACCTTTAATTATACCAAATATTTAAATATTAAGTTATCTTATATTGTTATTTAACTTATGATTTTGGCTGTATAATCATAAGTTTATATAAACACTTGTGAGGTGAAAAACATGTCTGAAATACCAAAAGCTCCTGTAGCAAGAATCATTAAAGAATCTGGTGCTGAAAGAGTTAGCGAAGATGCAAAAGCTGAATTAGCAGCATACTTAGAAGAAGTTGCTCGTGAAGTAGCTAAAGAAGCAAACGCTGTAGCTAAAATCGCAAAACGTAAAACTGTTAAAGCAGAAGATATCAAATTAGCTATCAAAAACTTATAAGTTTTTTAGCTTTCTTTTTTTATTTTTTAGGTGTTATTATGAGTGATAATACTATTTTAATTAAAAATGCATTAATTTTAAGTCCAAATACAAATTTTGAAAATAAACAATCAATTTTAATCAAAGATAATTTAATTGCTGAAATTTCTCCGGAAATTGATGAGAGTGATGTTAGTAAAACTATAGATGCAA
The DNA here is from genome assembly GCA_022775905.1 of Methanobrevibacter sp. Taxonomy (NCBI): domain Archaea; kingdom Methanobacteriati; phylum Methanobacteriota; class Methanobacteria; order Methanobacteriales; family Methanobacteriaceae; genus Methanobrevibacter; species Methanobrevibacter sp. The sequence goes on along the minus strand of JALFJX010000004.1, from coordinate 32,250 downwards.
CTGGTAAGATTGTACTTCCAGGATTAATTAATACTCATACTCATTTATCCATGACTTTATTTAGAGGATTAGCTGATGATTTAAGTTTGGATAGTTGGTTAAATGATCATATCTGGCCAATGGAAGCTAATCTTAATGGAGATTACTGTTATATTGGTGCTCTTTTGGGAGCTGTTGAACTTATAAAATCAGGAACCACTACATTTTCTGATATGTATTTCTATATGGAAGATGTTGCTCGTGCTGTTGATGAAGCTGGAATTAGGGCTGTTTTATCATATGGTATGATTGATTTTGGCGATGAAGAGAAAAGAAAAAACGAAATCAATGAAAACTTAACCTTATTCAAAGCTTGTGACGGAATGGCTGATGGAAGAATCAAAGTCTTTTTTGGACCTCATTCACCCTACACTGCTTCAGAAGAGTTATTAATCAAAGTACGTGAACTTGCTGATGAATATAATATGGGTATTCATATACATGTTTCTGAGACTCAAAAGGAAATTGAAGACGTATCAGCTGAAAAAGGTTTAAGACCTTTCGAGTATTTAGATAAAATTGGATTTTTAGGTCCTGATGTTGTTGCAGCACATAGTGTATGGCTAAGTGATAATGAGATTGAAATCATTAAGAAAAACAATGTAAAGATTTCACATAATCCATGCAGTAACATGAAATTGGCTTCAGGAATTGCTCCTGTTTCTAAATTAATTGAAAATGATATTTGTGTTTCCATTGGAACTGATGGTGCTTCTTCAAATAATAATTTAGATTTGATTGAAGAATTGAAAACCGCTTCATTACTTCAAAAAGTTTCTACATTAGATCCTAAAGTTTTAACTTCAGATGAAGCAGTAGCTATGGGAACTATCAAAGGTGCAGAGACTTTAGGTCTTGAATCTGAAATTGGTTCTATTGAAGTTGGTAAAAAAGCAGATATTATTTTGATTGATACTAACTCAGCTAATATGGTTCCGGACAGTTCTTCTTTAAGTTCAAACATTATTTACTCTGCAAATGGTTCAAATGTTGATACTACTATTTGTGATGGTAAAATATTAATGGAAAATAAAAAATTAGTTGTTTTAAATGAAGAAGAAATTTATAAAAAAGCTAGACAAGCAATAAAAGAATTAAAAGAAGTTATCTAGCTTCAAATTCTATTTTATTTTTATTGAATACAATACTCTTTTTCCATTCATTATTAGTTTCAGGATAGTCAGATCTATAGTGAGCTCCTCTACTTTCCTTACGTAATATTGCTGATTTTATAACTAAAGTACAAATTTCAACCATATTGATTACTTCAAGAGCAGTCACTAATTCAGTGTTGTATTGTTTTTTATCACTAACATCCAAGTTATCTAACTCTTTTTTCATATCTTCGAGATCTTTTAAACCTTTATTCAATGTTTCTTCGTCTCTTACGATAGCTACTTTTTCCCACATTAAGTTTTTAATGTTTTCTTTGAATTTTTGTGGTTTGATACTTCCTTTTTTAATTAAACTTTCAATTCTGGAAGCTTCTGCTTGGACTTGTTCATCATTTGTTTTAAGTTCAATGTTAGCGCATGCTTTACTTGCGCTTTCACCGGCGATTTTTCCAAATACTTGGGTATCAGCTAATGCATTTCCACCTAAACGGTTTGCACCGTGAACTCCTCCACAAACTTCACCCGCACCATATAAATTCATCAATGATGTGGATGCATCTGTATTTATTTTTAAACCGCCCATAAAGTGATGTGCGGTAGGTGCCACTTCAATTGGTTCATGTTTGATGTCTATACCAACATTATTAAATTGTAAAACCATTGTTTCGAGTTTTTCTTCAATGTAATCATCATCTAGGTGGGAAATATCAAGGTATACTCCTCCATTTTCACTTCCTCTACCTTCAATGATTTCCTGGTAAATTGAACGGGCAACTACATCACGAGTGGCTAATTCCATTTTTTCAGGTGCATATTTGTTCATGAATCTTTCGCCATCTTTGTTTAATAGCTTTCCACCTTCTGCTCTTACAGCTTCTGTTACAAGCACTCCTTTTTTGGATTCAGGGGCTACCATTCCAGTTGGGTGGAATTGAACTTGTTCCATATCAATTAATTTAGCTCCGGCTTTGTAAGCTATTGCATATCCATCTCCATTTTTTTGGAAGGTGTTTGATGTTACAGGGTATAATTGTCCAGCACCTCCACTAGCAAGGATTGTAGCTTTTGCTTTAAAGTAAATTAAACTTGAATCCTTTAAATCAAGACCAGTTGCACCAATAACTTGATTTTCGTCGGTTACAAGTGAAGTAATCATTACTTCTTCGATGCATTCGATATCTCTTTTGATGATTTCTTCTTTAAGTGCATTTAATAATTCAGCACCTGTTCTATCTCCTTGGTAACAGGTTCTTCTGTATATTTGTCCACCAAAAGGTCTTTGGTCAATTTCACCTGATTCCTGACGGTCGAATAAAGCACCGTAATTTTCCAAATCAATTAATCTTTGTGGGGATTCATTGACGAGAATTTCTACAAGTTCCTTATCGTTAAGGTAACTTCCACCTTTTAATGTGTCATGAATGTGAGCTTCTTTTGAATCGTCCTTATCTACGGTTTTAAATACAGCATTGTATCCGCCTTCTGCCATTCCTGTACAACCTGACCTAAATGAAAGACCTTTTGATACGATAGTTGCTTTTAATCCGGTATTATCAACTTCAATAGCTGCTCTTGAACCTGCTCCGCCAGATCCTATAATTAATACATCTGTTGAGATAGTTTTTATTTCCATTTATATTACCTTGTAAAATTTATTATTATAGTAATACTTTATTTTTTAATTGTTAAATAAATTACTTCAAAAATATTTATTAAGTAAAATGTATTAAGTTATAGTATTGAATCTACATTTCTTTGTTGAAATTAGATTATTTTATTTTAGATATTGTTTAAATTGAAAAAATGATTAAAATTTAAGCAGTATTTATGTTATATATTTATTTAATTAGAGGCTATTTCATGAAAATCGATGGTGAAGTTACAACTGGTTTGGGAAAAGCAGCATATTTCTTATCACAGGAATTTTACACTAATGAATTTAAGAAAAATTTAGGTTTTGTTCCTTTCCCTGGAACATTGAATGTTGTTGTTAGTGATGATTATTTGGATAAGATTAATGAATTGAAAAATAATTGTCAGAATTTGATTAAACCTGATGAAGGATTTGGTGCTGTAAAATATATTAGAGCTAAATTAAATGATACAGTTGATGGTGCTATTGTATTTCCAGCAAAAACCACTCATGAAGAGAACTATTTGGAATTTATTTCAAAAAACAAGTTAAGAGATGAATTAGTTTTAAATGATGGGGATATTGTATCTCTTGAATTTCAAAATTAAATAGTAAAATTTTTTATATATAATCAATATATCTATCAAGTACGTTCTCAGGGCGGAGTGAAATTCTCCACCGGTGGTGAGTTTTATGATAAAATAAGTCCATGAGCACAATTTTGTGTTGATTTGGTGAGATTCCAAAACCGACGGTTACAGTCCGGATGAAAGAGAAGAAATAAATAATTAGTTATTTTTAGCCCTGGTTCTAGTATTATAAAGGAGATATTACTATGAATCAAGAAACAAACTTAGATAAAGCTTTAGAAGCTATTAGAAATGGAGAATTCGTACTAGTTTTTGATGATGATGATAGGGAAGGAGAAGTTGATATGATTATCGCTTCCGAATTTGTAACCCCTAAATCCATTGCTACAATGAGAGACAATGCAGGTGGATTAATCTGTAATTGTATACACTCTGATTTCTGTGATGAAATCAAATTACCTTTCATGGTAGACATTATGGACGCTGCAAGTGAAAAATATCCTGAATTAGCAGAACTTGCACCAAATGACATTCCATACGATGAAAGATCCTCATTTTCAATTTGGGTAAACCACAGAAAATCATTCACTGGTGTAACTGATCATGATAGGGCAATGACTATCAGAGAATGTGCAATAATGATGAAAGAAGGAAGATTTGATGAATTCGGATCTACTTTCAGATCACCTGGTCACGTATGTCTTTTAAGAGGAGCAGACGGACTTGTTAAAAATAGAAGAGGACACACAGAAATAGGTCTCGCTTTATGTGAAATGGCTGGTGTTACTCCTGTATGTGTAGTTTGTGAAATGATGGACAGTGAAACTGGACAAGCTACTTCCGTTGCTGATGCTCGTAAATTCGCAGAAGAAAACGGATTGGTCTTACTTAAAGGTGAAGACATCATTAATAAATATTTAGAAGAATAAGCTAATTTCTTTCATTAGCTTTTTCTGCAATATAATTTGCAATGAATTGGGTTATTTGCTGGAGTTTATATGAATTGTAAATTCCAAAAGCAATATATCTCCCATCTTTCATTCTAATTTCTAAAGCATCTTTAATTTCTTTTGATTTTGTAATTGAAGTTATTTTTTCCCATTTTACTCGCAATGTTTTACTTTTCAATGCGTTTTCAATATGAATTCCATCATTTAGGATTTTCACTGTTTTTATATTCCTTCGATTTTTATCTAATCCTATTTGGATATTGCCTTCACTATCAAAAATGTAATCCGGAATAAGGCAGGTTGCTTTCCATCCCTGTTTCATTTTTTTTAATACATGGGATTTATCTTTTTTTGTGAGTTTTACTCCGGTTTCAGGACTTAGATTAAGAGCCATTATATCATTTTGCTTTTAATTTCATCGAATGAGTATATTTTTTCGAATTCAACTTCACGCGCCATGTTAATTATTTTATCAATATCTAAATTATTTTCAATAAGTTCCATTGAATGTGTTGCAAATAATTCGTATCTTATTTCAACTTCTGGGATAAATCCTCTCATGTCTCCTGATCTTAGTTTAGGCAATTTCAACACGGTATCAACATTTGTATTGTTTTTGATGTAAGGAACCACTTCGTTGAAAATATCATCATTGTATACTTTATTGAGCAATATTGCTTCTACTGGAATTCCGAATTTTTCAAGCATGTTGGCATGAGAAACTAAATCAACTGCAGCAGATTCTATTCCTCCTTTGTTAACTCCTGAAGCTAATATCATTGGTATTTTTGAAGACATTGCAATTTCCGCAGCTGAGAATGGTACTTTTTCATTTAAAAGACCGGTAAATACGCTCATTACACCTTCAATTAAAACAATATCATAGTCTGAAGTGTTGAGTTTTGATATTGTAGACTTGATATCACTCCATCCTAGATGTCCAATTTTTATTGATGAATATTCTTCCATTTTTCCTTTTGTCAAATATAATCCTGGGATGATGTCACGTACATCTGGACCCACTTTAAGGAGTGCAACTTTATATCCTTTTCTTCTTAAAGCACCTGCAAGTCCTGTTACAATGAATGTTTTACCTGAATCTGAACCGTTACTTCCGATCATTATATATTTAGGTTTTTTAGGTTTATTTTCAAGTTTTGGAACTTTAATGTTTGTGTTAATCCCAACTTCACTTTGTAATATTTTTTTTACATTATTGTTTCTACTGTATATGTCATCAATATTTTTTGCATCTATTTGTTCCAACAGATTTTTTACAAGAACTGGATTTTCGTCTAATATTCCGTGAATCATGGTACCGATTACATTGCCGTCATCATTGCATGCACCTGAGAAGATATTATATTCTCCACCTTTGTTAGTATCGCCGTAATTCATTCTTTGGACTTGTGAATAGAATAATGGTTTTGCATTTCCTTCAACCTTACCGTATGTATGTGTGTGGAAACCGGTAACATCTTCTGTCTGGTCTTTTACTAAAAAAGAGTTGTCAAATACTTTTGCTTTTACACGGTCACTTGTAATTAATGGTGAAAAATTAACGTCAATTAATCCAAGACCTTCCTTAATTATTGGTACTGGTGATTTTCTACCAATATCAATTTGATTTGACAATAACTGAAAACCTGCACATATTCCAACAATAGGTTTTCCGTCACGAGCTATCTTTTTAATTTCATTATTTAAGTCCATATTGATGTCATTGGATTCAATTAATGTTCCTCCAGGAATAATCAATGCATCTAGTTCATCACTAGCTTTAAGTCCATCAACAAGTCCATTCTCTTTAACGATATCAGTTGGCAAGTTTCCAAAATCTTCAAATCCTGGAACAGCTCCACTAACATAAACAAGTCCAATTCTTGTCATAAAATAACCTCTTGATAATCTATTGTATCTTTATAGATATAAAATTATAGAGGTGAATTTCAAGTGTAAAATATACTATTTGTAAAATAGATTAAGAAAAAAAGAGTTTATTGAGTGTTTTCGAAAACACTCATAGCTTTAATAATTTTTAAGTCATCTAATGGTTTTGCTTGTAATTGTAATCCTACTGGAATACCGTCTACTTCACCAGCTTTTATGCTTGCTGCAGGAATACCTGCTAAGTTAGCAATTACTGTTAAAATATCGTAAGCATACATTTCCATTGGTTCTAATTCAGCACCAATTTCGTGAGGAAGTTTAGGTACGGTTGGTCCTACAATTAAATCCACATTTTCAAGCATTGAAGTGATTTCAGATCTGATTACTGATCTAGCTTTTAATGCTTGTTTGTAGTATTTACCACTAAATTCAGCTTCTGCAATGTGGGAACCTATTTTAATTCTTCTGAGTACTTCATCTCCACATACTTCTTCGATTCTTGAACCGTATTCTCTTCCATCGTATTTTCTGGTTGCAGAGAAGAATTCTACATAGTTAATTAAGTAATAGGTTGGTAAACATAAGTCAATGTAGTCAAAGCTTACTTCAACAAGTTCAGCACCAGCTTCAACTAATTTATTGATTGCTTGGTTTACAGTTTTGTTAATTTCATCATCGGTTACGTCAATGAATTCTTTACATACTGCAATTTTCATTCCTTCTAAGCTAGTATCATCCAATACACTAGTAAAGTCAGGTTTATCCCAATTTAAAGTGGTACATTCGGTTTCATCGTATTTAGCAATAGTATTCAATGCAAGGGCAATACCACTTACATCATTTGCAAGAGGTCCGATTTGGTCTAAACTCATGGATAAGTCAAGTAATCCTTGTCTTGAAACTGCACCGTATGTTGGTTTAAATCCTACTACACCACAATGGGATGCTGGGTTTCTGATGGAACCACCAGTATCGGATCCAATTGAAATATCACACATTTTGCCTGCAATTGCTGCTGCACATCCTCCAGAGGAACCTCCAGGAATTCTTCCCATAGCTGCTGGGTTTTGTGTAGGTCCGTAGTATGAAGTTTCAGTTGAACTTCCTGCTGCAAATTCATCCATATTTAAAATACCGATGATAATTCCGTCTTCTGCTAAAATTTCTTTGACAACAGTTGCATTGTAACTTCCGAGATAATTTTCTAAAGTTTTTGAAGCTGCGGAAATAACTAAATCTTCAACATTAATGTTTGCTTTAATACCAAATACTAATCCAGCTAAAGCACCAACATCTTCACAGTTAGCAATTTTTTCATCAATAGCTTCTGCCTGTTTTAATGCATTTTCATAATTCAATTCAATAAATGCATTAATGCTTTCGTTATTTTCATCAATAACTTTAATGAAGTTTTCTACATTTTCTTTAGCTGTTATTTCTCCACTTTTTATGGAGTTTAACTTTTCAATAACGTTCATTAAAACACCTGAATAATCGTAATTTATAATATTATTATTTTATTTTTTAAGGTTTATATACTTGTTTTTTTTAAATAATTTTAAATATTATTTTTTTACTATATTTAATCATGAAAAAAGCTGTCGTATTTGATAACTCAGGAACATTGATTGAGAGGTATAGGGTTATTAAAGATGTTTTAAATGGTGATTTATTCACGGATGTTAATTCATTGGAGTTAATTGATGCTGCAGATGCATTAGCTTTAGTTGTACTTCAATATAATACAAATAAATTATTGGATTTAGATCAAAATACTTTAATTTCAGATGTTATTCGTGAATATGATATTGATTTTGATATTAGCTTTTCAACAAATCCTGTTTCAAAGGCGGAAGTTAAAGATGTAATTGATAATGAGAAATCATCTACAGTATCAGATATCACTGATGGTTTTGATATATTGAGGGAAAAAGTTCCGAGAATGGAACTATGTAATGGATCTGCATTGATTGTTGATATGGATTTGGGAGTTATTGCTTATACTATCACATCAGCGGGGATGTTGTTTCCAAAAGTTTTTGAAACTGTCGAAACTTTAAAATCACGTGGAGTTGAAATATTCATTGCTTCAGGTGATAGGAAAGGAGCTATTAACAGACTTGCTAATCTGATTGATATTCCTGAGGATAATGCATTTGGGACTGTTTCAACAAGGGGAAAATGTGAAGTCGTCTCTATATTAAAGGATGCTGGCTATAAAGTCATGATGGTTGGAGATGGTATTAATGACTTGCTTGCTTTTAAAAATGCTGATGTTAGTGTATTAACTATAGAACAGCAGGAAGAGGTATCTCCTAAGATTATGGGTAAAACTGACCATGTTATTGATGATATTTTTGAAGTTACAATGATTGACTTTTAACTTTTATTTTTTACTATTTTAACTTAAAAGTTATAACTGGTAATTTATATTTTTTATTTGATTTATATATTATAAGTTATAAGTTATAACTAATAACCTTTAAAAAAATAATAATTTATAAGTTTTCAATAACTTTTTTACTCTTTAAAATGTTATTAAAGTCATTTAACTCAATTATTGCGGTATCAATCTTTTTAAGTAAGTTTAAATCAAGTGTACCATTACCAATTGCAATATGCTGGTCTTTTACACCATCATTATCATTTAAATGGCAATAGCTAATGTTTTTTAAACTTAACATTTCTTCTAAGTTTCCACATGTGTTTCCATGCCCGGTATCAATTGTAAGGCTGCAACCTGTTTCTTCCTGGATCATTTCAATTTCTTCAACCATGTTTCCAAGAAATTTACCACGAACTGGCATGTTTTCAACTGATACTTCAACATTTGTATTGTCGATGATTTCTCCAATGCTTTCGACTGCAATTTCAAGAGCCCATTTTCTGAGATGCGGTTCGTTACGTCCAATTATTCCTGGATGAACTGTAATTGTATTTGCATTTATTTTTTCTGCATAATGGCCACATTCAATCATTTGCCTTACACTTTCTGCTCTTATTCCAGTATTTAGACTTGCAATATTGATGTCTACTGTTGCTGCATGAATTCTCATATCTATTCCGCAGTCCTTGAATTCTCCTTTATCTTTTTCATAGAATGGACTCTCTCCAAGAATTTCAATCATTTCAAATCCATGTTGTTTTGCTAGATTGATTATTTTGTTATTGTCTTCCATGAATAGTGCAAGTGTTGTAAAACCTAACTTCATGTTTATATATTACTTCAATTCATATAATAAATATTAACATATATCAAATTTTTACATATGGTGAAATATGACAGAAGAAAAATGTCATGATAAATATCAAGCAAAGTTTTTAAAACATTTTGCTAATGGATTAACTCGTAATATAATACTATGGATTATTTCAAAAGAGAAAATTCATGGTTATGGAATTATGAAGAAGTTAGAAGAGTTTTTTGACTTTGAAAATATTAATCATTATATTAAAATTACTTCAAGTAAAGTATATCCAATTTTGAGAATGATGGAAGAAGAAGGATTGATCATTGGAGAATGGGATATTAATGAAAATAACAAGAGAGTAAAATACTATTCTATTACTGAGAAGGGATTAAATATTCTTGACAAAATTAGTTTTTCTCTTAATTTTATTTCAAAAAATCCTGCTTGGATTGCTTTTTATGGTGATATGGGAGTTGAACTCAATGAAAAACGCGATTGAAACTAAAGATCTTACCAAAGTTTATGGTAACTTCACTGCGGTTAATTCTCTTAATTTAGAGATTCCTAATAAGAGTATTTTTGGAATGTTGGGTCCAAATGGTGCTGGTAAAACAACTACCATTAAAATGCTTACTTGTTTGATACAGCCAACATCAGGTCAAGCTACTGTTGGGGGCTATGATGTTAAAAAGAACCCTGATGAGGTTAGAAATCTTTTGGGTATGGTTCCTCAGCAAGTCAGTTTGTATAAGGATTTGACAGTAATGGAAAATTCACAGATGTGTGCAGATTATTATGGAATTCCTTCTGATGAAAGAGATTCTCGTATTGAAGATTTAATGGAATTAGTGGACATTAAGTATGCTAAGGATAAATGTGTTGGTCAGTTATCTGGAGGTCAAAAACAAAAAGCTTCTCTTGTAGCTAGTTTGGTCCATAGGCCGGATATCTTGTTTTTGGATGAACCTACTATTGGTCTTGATCCTACTACTAAACGTACATTATGGGATTTGATTCGTGATTTAAACGATGAAGGCCATACTATTATTTTATGTTCACATGACATGCATGAAGTTGATATGCTTTGTGATAATGTTGGAATTATAAATACTGGTAATTTAGTGGCATATGATACACCACAAGGTCTTAAAGATTCTCTTTTGGAAAGCAATAGGAAAGAAATGACTGAAGCATTAGGTAAGATTTCTGCTGAAAATAAAGTTTCTACTTCAACTAAAGAAGATATGGAAAATCTTAGTTTAAGAAAAATGTCCATACTTTTGAAGAATCAAAATGAAGCGATTATTGAAGCAATCAAAAAATCTACTAATGTAAATAGTATTGAAATTGCTCATAATGGACGTATCAACTTAAGAATTGATAGCTATGATGATATGGCTGTTCAAAATGTCTTAAATGATATTAATGCTTATGGTGGGATAATCAAGTCAATTTACACTGAAGAGCCTTCACTTGAAGACGTCTTCATTAAATCAACTGCTGAGGTGGATGAAAATGCTAGAGTTTAAAAAATTCTGGTGGATGATTAAAAAGGAATTACTTAGCCTTAAAAGACATCCTGGTAGATTAATTTCAATTATTGCATTTCCTATAATCATGATTTTACTTTTTGGTTATGGGATGGGTGGAGAAATGACAGACTTGCCGATAGTTGTTGTTTCTCAAAGTCATGGTGATTTAACTGATTTAACATTAGATACAATAAAAACAACTGAGACTTATAAGGTAGTTGAGGTTATTGACGATTTGGATGAGGGTAAAGAGCTGGTAGATTCAGGTGAAGTAAAAGCAGCTATTATACTGCCATCTGATTATGATGATAATTCGTCTCAACAGAAAGCCGTTACTCTGTATTTGGATTCTTCCGATCAAATGGCTGCTCAAATATTGGATTCTTCCACACAGGCAATTTTCTCTAGATTATCAAATATAGTAGCTTCACAAACCAGTGTTACTAATCAAAGTGCGGATGTTGACCAATCATTATCTCATTCATTTAACAACTTTAAAGATGATATAAGCTTACATATCAACAGAATCTATGGAAATATTAAGTATATTGACTTTTTAGTTCCTGCTGTTTTAGGAATGACCTTGATGATGAGTTGTATGATGGGTATGGGAGCAACCATTGCAGGTGAACGTGAAACCGGAGAGCTTGCAAGATTATTCATGACTCCGACATCTGTTTCAACTGTAATAGGTGGTAAGATTGTAGCCAAATTATTAATTGAACTCGTAAGAGCTATAATATTAATCTTAATGGCTATATTGTTGTTCCATGTTAGCATCAAAGGAGGTGTACTTCAAACATTCCTTGTCTTAGTTGTTGGAGGATTGTGTTTTGTTGGGTTTGGAATGATGCTGTCTGCAAGGACATCCACTCAAGAGGATTATGTGCAGCTGGTAATGCCATTTTCAATGCCTATGATGTTTATTTCTGGAGTATTCTATCCAATCGAAACAATGCCATGGATTTTACAGAAAATCGCATACATCTTCCCTCTCACTTATTTGAATGATGCAATGAGAGGAGTAATGCTTAAGGGTCAAACTTTAGGTGATGTGTGGCTAGATTTAGCTGTACTTTTAGGATTTACTGCATTATTCTTTATTTTAGGTGTTAAAAGATTTAATAGGGATGTTTAGGGGGTTTAAAATGTATAAAAAATTATTTATAGGAATATTAATTTGTCTTTTGGTAATTTCTCCAATTGCTGCTGAAAATTGGAATTCATTTGCAGGGGGAACTGACCATAATGCATACAGAGAAGACACTTCAGACTTTGTAACTAATCTTTGGACTTTTAATATGGAATCTCCAATTCATTCTTCTCCTGCGATTTACAAGGACTTTCTTTATGTAGCTTCAACTCAAGGTATTTTAAAAGCTATTGATATGGAAACTGGCGAAGAAGATTGGGATATTGATTTGGAGGGTGAAACTAATTCATCACCAGTAATTAACTCAAACAAATTATTCATCGGAACAGAAGATGGTATTAAAGCTATTAATACCAATACTCATGAAGTCATCTGGGATTATGACTGTGATGATGTAGAATCCACTCCTGTGGTTTATAAGGATGTTGTTTACTTTGGAAGCAATGATGGTCATTTATATGGTCTTGATGAAGATGATGGTAAAGTCGTCTTAAATAAAAAATTGGATGGTGAACTTAAATCATCTCCAATAGTAGTTGATAAGAATATTTACATTGGATCTACCAATGGTAAATTGTACAGTATAGGTACTGACAAGGATAAAAACTGGGAATTTACAACAGGAGATGCAATATTATCTTCACCTAGTTTCATAAATGATACTATTGTATTTGGTTCAAACGATGGTTCTTTCTATTGTTTGAATGAATCTGATGGAGCTTTAAATTGGAAAGTTGATTTAAACAATAAAGTTATTTCCTCTCCTGCTGTTGATAAACATGACAATAATATTTTCATTGGTTCAGATGAAGGTAACTTGACCTGTATTGATAACCGTGATGGAACTGTTAAATGGAGTCATTCTGTTGGCGATAAGATTCAATCAACTCCTGCAATCAAGAATGATCTGGTTGTATTTGGTTCCAATAATGGTAATTTGTATGTTTTAAATAAATACACTGGAAGTGAAGAGTTTACCTACAATCCAGGAACAGTTTTATTTAATTCAGCTATTACTTCATCACCTGTAATCAATGGAAATAGTTTGATGTTTGGTGATGATTCTGGTAATGTTTATTCCTTAAATATTGATAAACATGAAGTACCAGCTTCAACACAAATGTATCTTTCAATAGCTGTATTGATTGTTGTCATTGTTTTGGCTATTGTAATTGTTCGTAAAGTTAAAGGTAGAAAATAATTTCTATCTTTTCTTTTTTTTAATGAAAAATTTATATAATATTTAGTTTTAAATCATTTAGTATTAGGGAAGTAATACTATGAGTGTTAAAGATATGGAAATTTTAAAGAAGGAAAATATGAATCTTGCTGAAAAAATTTATATTTTCGATACCACCTTAAGGGATGGTGAGCAGACTCCTGGAGTTGCATTAACTGTTGACGAAAAGATTCAAATTGCACAAAAACTAAACAATTTGGGTGTAGATAAAATTGAAGTTGGCTTTCCAGCATCATCTGCTGGTGAAATGGAAGCTTCAAAAGCTATTAAAGCTAGAGATTTAGATTCTACTCTTGTTGGTTTGGCTCGTTCTTTGAAAAATGATATTGATGCAGTTATTGATGCAGATTTAGATTATGTTCATACTTTCATTGGTACTTCCCCATTGCATCGCGATTATAAGCTTAAAAAATCAAAAGAGGAAATTATTGAATCTGCTGTAAAAGGTGTTGAATATGCTAAGGATCATGGCCTTACCGTTGAATTTTCAGCAGAAGATGCAACAAGAACTGAAAGGGATTATCTGTTTGAAATATTTAATGAAGTTGTAAGTGCTGGTGCAGACTTTTTGGATGTTCCCGATACAGTTGGTGTTTTGACTCCTATTGTTACTCATGAGTTAATTACTGATATTAAAAATAATTTCAAGACACCTATTAGCGTTCATTTCCACAACGATTTTGGTCTTGCTACTGCTAATACATTAACTGCAATTGAATGCGGTGCTAATCAGGCTCATGTAACCATCAATGGGTTAGGTGAGAGAACTGGTAACTGTTCACTTGAAGAATTCGTAATGGCTCTTAAATCTGCATATAATGTAGATTTAGGATTGGATACTACCAGATTATACAGTTTATCTAATTTGGTTGGACGTCTAACTGGGGTTAAGATGCCTGTCAATAAACCTATTGTAGGAGATAATGCTTTTGCTCATGAATCTGGAATTCATGTTCATGGAATTTTAAACAATGCATCTACTTATGAACCGATGTCTCCTGAAATGGTTGGTCATTCCCGTAGAATTGTTTTAGGTAAACATACTGGGGCTAATGCTGTTCGTGCAAAATTAAAAGAACATCACATTGATTTGGATGAAGAACAGTTTAATAAAGTATTTAAGAATATTAAATCATTAGGTGATAGTGGTAAATGTGTTACTGATGATGATTTGATAGCTATTGCTATTACTGAACTTGCTTCTGCACGTGAAACTCCAATTGTCATTAAAGGTTTAAGTATTTCAATGGGTGCTAATGTTTCTCCAACAGCTACAGTTAAATTGGAAATTGATGGTGTTGAAAAGGAAACTGCAAGTACAGGTGTTGGACCAGTTGATGCTGCTTTGAATGCTATTCGTGAGTTAATTCAGGATACAATGGATATTGAATTGGAAGAATATAACTTGGAAGCTGTTAATGGTGGTACTGATGCGTTGGCGGAAGTGTTTGTTATTACTTCTGATCCTGATGGAAACAAATCAACCGGTCGTTCCACTAATCAGGATATTGTGATGGCAAGTATTTTGGCTGTTTTGGATTCAATTAATAAATTATTATTAATCAAAAGGTCAATTTAAAAATTTTCAATTTTTTTCTAATTTTTTTCTAATTTTTTTATATTTTTTTTAATTCAGTATGTAATAGTTCATTGTTTATTTTTTTGTTCATTTTATAACTAAGTTGTTTTATAAATTATCAATATATTTTTCTATTATTAATCAATGATTATGTAAAATTTTATATACATCAATAACAAATATTATTACGGTGACTTTAAATGGAGAATAATACAATTTTTGTTGGAAGCAAACCTGTAATGAACTATGTTTTAGCAGTCGTTACCCAATTCAATGAAGGATCTAATAGTGTTGTTCTCAGGGCTAGGGGAAAAGCTATCAGTCGTGCTGTAGATGCTGCTGAAATAGTTAGAAATAGGTTTGTTCCTGATTCCGATGTTACAGATATTAAAATTTCTACTGAAGAAATTGAAAACTATAACAACGAAAAAACAAATGTATCTATTATTGAAATTTTAATTGAAAAGAGTGAATAATTGCTCTTTTTATTTAAATTTCATTAATACATTTTTCTCAAATAAGTATTTTGAAAGCAAAATATTTGAAGTACCTTTACCATGTGCTTCGACATTTCCTTTCGCAATGGCTTTTAAGACACTGTCAATATCTTTTTCACAATTTATTAAACTATAACAATCACCAACGAATTTCCAGTAATGTGAATCACTTGCACCTAATGCTGGCAGACTTTTTTTTATAGATAACTTTTTTGCTTTTCTATTGCAGTACCCAATAATGAATCTTGCATTTTTTGTTTCTATTGCATCAATTTTCAAATTTTCATTTTCACTTTCACACAATAATCCATGTCTGTAAAAGCAATATGGATGAGGGATTATTGCAAGCCCTGCTAAATCATGAATTTTGTCTATTGTTTCTGCAGGGGATAAGCCTTTAGGTATGTTTTCCTCACACCCAAAACCAAGAATATGGCCTTGGGTTGAAGAGATTTCAATTGATGGAATTGCAAGTATATCTGTATTCCTTGTTTTTCTTAAAACTTCGCTGGTTCCATCTATTGTATTGTGATCGCTTATAGCTATTATGTCAATTTTCTTATTTTTAGCTACTTTTAGTATATCATCAATTTTGGAATGTGAGTCAGGTGAGTATTCACTGTGAATGTGTGAATCCATCTTAAGCATATGAATCAACCAAGTATTGTTTTTATCAAACCGACTGTACCGGTCATCATTACATCTCCACCTGGAGCCGCATGATGCCAGTCAAGATTTGTTTTTTCAATCAATTCTCTTTTTGGTCCACTTACAATCACTTTTTCAATTTTGGATATTGGGTTTAAAACATGTGCACCATGTCCATGGTCATTGTATACCTCTTCATTTGTTATAGTTCCTTCAGCTAATCTTTTGAGGTATCTTTCAAGAGATTCTCCGGTTAAACTGGAGGTGTGATGTTCAAATACTCCTTGAATTTTTCCATTTTCAATTGATGCTGCAGTGGTGTGACCATTTCCTATGTCAATTACAATATAACTCTCTAATTTTTCGACAATTTCATCGAAGCACATTCCTGCTATTGATGCGAATTTTGTATCCATCAACATTGGAACTTCATCTATTCCTTCATTTTTGACAATTCTTCTCACTGCATTCATTCTAGTGTAATATTCAGGTAAATTGTCTGTAAATCCAAATTCTAATGGAGATATTGGTTCAGATATTTTTTCTCTGATTTTTTCAAATCTGAAGTCTCTGTCACCCATATTTTCATTAAATCCGTGGTCTTGTACAGCTATTGTAATTTTATCAAAATCAAACTCTAAATCGTATCCGAGTAAAAATTCGGATAATTTTGTTATGTTAATGTCACCCATTTTGATTTTTGTATAATCACTGTAGTCTTTTGATTCATCAGCTATTTCTATTCCATAAGATTTTACTTGTTCTAAGTCATCACGTATTGTTTTAGCACATACTGGTTCCATAACTACATTGTATCCTTTTTCCATATGTTCAAGAATACTTTTTTTTATTTTTCCTCCTCCCATTATTTCTCCTTCAAAATAGATATCATTTTCAAGTTCCCTGATTTGCTGGGAAATAAATAAGTGGGGAGATGGTAAAACTAGTTTAATTGAATTTTCTAGTTCTTTTTCAGTATTGTAAATCATTATGTCTTGGGTTCCGGTTCCAACATCAATAGCTAAAATTCTCATATTTTTTAATTGTTTTTTATATTATTAATAATTAAAGTGTACATATTTGTACAAAAAAGGTTTAAATAGTACATTAAAGTAAATATTATCATGGATTATAAAATTACTCTTAACTCAAATGAAGTGCCAAAGGAATGGTATAATATTAATGCTGATTTGCCTGTTGAGCTTCCAATGCCTCAAAACAGTGAAGGAAAAGACCAAATTGCTTCACTTCAAAAGGCATTTACAAAAGCAGGTTTAGAACAAGAATTTGCAACCGAACGTTACATCAAAATTCCAAAAGAAGTCAGAGAACTCTACATGCAGATGGGAAGACCATCTCCATTATTTAGAGCTACTAGACTTGAAGAATATTTAGGAACTCCTGCGAAAATCTATTATAAACGTGAAGATACTTCACCTACTGGTTCTCACAAGTTGAATTCCGCAATTCCTCAAGCATATTTTGCTAAAAAAGAAGGTGTTGAAAGATTAACCACTGAAACTGGTGCTGGTCAATGGGGTACTGCATTATCACTTGCATGTAACTTACTTGATTTAGAATGCACTGTTTATATGGTTAAAGTTTCTTTCAATCAAAAACCTGACAGAAAAAATATCATGAACATTTACAATGGTAATGTTTTTGCATCTCCAAGTGAAAATACAAAAATTGGCCGTGAAATTCTAGCCCAAAACCCAGATCACCCTGGATCATTAGGTGTAGCTATTTCTGAAGCTATGGAAGAAGCTTTAGAAAATGATGAAGTTAAATACACTTTAGGTAGTGTATTAAACCACGTAATGTTACACCAAACAATCATCGGTCAAGAATTGAAAAAGCAATTAGAAATTGCTGATGAAGAACCTGATGTCATGATTGCTTGTGCTGGTGGTGGAAGTAACTTTGCAGGATCCTTATTCCCATTTATTAAAGACAAAATTGCTGGTAAATCAGACACTCAATTTATCGCGGTTGAACCAAGTGCTTGTCCTACCTTAACTAAAGGAAGCTATGAATATGACTTTGGTGATGTAAATGGATTTACTCCAATGCTCAAAATGTTTACTTTAGGTCACGATTTCGTTGCACCTTCTGTACACGCTGGAGGATTAAGATATCACGGTATGTCACCACAAGTTTCTCTTTTAACTAAAGAAGGTTACATTGAACCTAGATCTGCTCATCAAAGAGATGTATTTGAAGCTGGTATTACTTTTGCTCGTAATGAAGGTATCTTACCTGCTCCTGAAACTACTCATGCAATTAAAGTTGCTATTGATGAAGCATTGAAATGTAAACAAACTGGAGAAGAAAAGACTATTGTTATGAACTTCTCTGGTCATGGAATGTTAGATTTAAAAGGATATGCAAGTTATTTCGATGGCTTAATGCCTAACTCCAAATAACTTCCCTTTTATTTTCTTTATTTTTTTATTATTTTTCATTGTTATAACTTATAAGTTATCATTTTATTCAACTTATAACTTATAACTATTAACAAATAACTAATAACTTATTTGTGAAAACAAATACTTTATAAGGAAGAAGTTATAAAATATAACTTATTTGTTAAAAGTTAGTTATGATAAGTTATTTCTTAAAACTTATTTTTTATAACTTGTACGTTTTAACTTAAAACTTAATTCCTATCCCTTAGAAGTTAAAACTGATAAGTCATTCCTTTTAAGTTTTACCTGAAAAGATTTAACTTAATCCTTTTAACTTATACTGAATAACTGAGAAGTTATTCTTTTAACCCTTTAAATTTTTAAGTTTTAAGTTATACCTGATTACTTAAAACTTATCAGATATAGGAGAATTCTTAAATGAGTGAAATAATCGCGGTGATGAATCAAAAAGGGGGTTGTGGTAAGACAACTACTGTTGTAAATACTGCAACATCTCTAGCTGTAATGGGTAAATCTGTGTTAGTTGTAGATATGGATCCCCAAGCTAATGCTACAACTAGTTTTGGGATTGATAAAACTAAGATAGAAAATACAATATATGATGCTCTTATAGGGGATATTAGTGTTAAAAAAGCAACAATTCCTACGTTTATTAAAAATTTATTTATTATCCCAAGTAATATATCTCTTAGTGGAGCAGGAATGGAGCTTTCCAGACGTGAAAACTATCATATAGTTTTACAGGAAACTCTTAAAGATGTTGCACCATTATTTGATTACATATTCATCGATTTACCTCCTTCATTAGGTGTCATAACAGTCAATGCATTAGTAGCTTCAGATAGTGTTTTAATACCTATCCAAGCTGAATATTATGCACTTGAGGGAGTAGCTGATTTAATTAATACTATTAAATTAGTCGAAAAAAGACTTAGAAGTCCAACTCCAATCAAAGGAATTCTCCTCACTCTATTTGATAAAAGAACTAGACTTAGTAAAGATGTTCATAAAGAGCTTAAAAAATACTTTGGTGGAACAAATTTACTATTTAAAACAATTATTCCAAGAAATATTAGGTTAGCTGAAGCTCCTAGTTATGGTAAACCTTGTTTAATTTATGATCCAGACAGTACTGGTACTAAAGCTTATTTAAAATTAGCAAAGGAAATTATTCAAAGAGATGAAAATATTCAATTGAATATGGTCAAATCAATGGATAAAGTTCAAAATAATTCTGAAGTTGCTGGAGGAAAATAATGGTTAGAAAAGGACTTGGAAAAGGTTTAGATTCATTAATTCCTGATTTTTACAATGAAGATTTTGATAGTAATTCAACACTTTCCCTTGAAGATTTGTTGAATGAAACTGAAGATAAAGTTCCTGAAGAAGAAACAATAATTGAAGAGTCTGAAGATATTAATGAAGAAAATACTCCTAATGAAGAACTTTCCAGCGATATAGAAGAAGAGACTCCTGTTGTTGAAGTGTCTAATGACAATGATGATACTCAAAAAAATATATTCGAACAAATAGAGGAAGAAAAAAATGATCAAAAAAATTCTATTGATTCCGATGAAGATGTCATCAAAAAAGAGATACAGGTGGATACTGAAGAATCCGAAGTGGTATCTGGCATACAAGGTGGCAAAGAGGGTTTACCGACACCACAAGAACTCAAAGTTAAGGAACATGTAGCTGAAGTTAAAGAAATTGTCGATAAAAATCCAAGAATAACTTTATGGTCTTCAAGATCTTCGGCTGTTTTCAGATACTTAAGAAAAACTGAACCGGAGTTTAGTATTTCTAAAGAGGCTTCTAAGTTAATTGAAGAAGCTGTTGCTAAAAAATACCCTGAAATATGGGCTTTATTTGATGAATACTAATTTTCATTCTTTTTATTTTTATTCTATATTATATTTTTTTATTCTATTTACACTTGAAATTATACTTAATATATTTTATTATAACTATATTGTATACAAATTTTTTCTATCATTATACTTAATTTTTGACTAATTTATTCTCATATTTATTACTTTAAATAGTAAAATTATATTGAAAAAAGTTTAAAAATCAAAAGTAGTTTGATATTCTCCATTAATTTTTATGTATGGGTCTGCCCTATCAATTATAACTCCTAATCTGTGAAGTTGTTCTTTATTGGAGAATGGTTTTTTCTTTCGAATAGATACTATCTCACGAGCGGATTTTGTACCTATTCCTGGAACTCTAATTAGTTCTCTAAAAGGTGCACTATTTATCTCTACTGGGAATATATTCATATTCTTTGCAGCCAATATCTTTGGATCTTGTGTAAGAGATAGTTTGTCATTTTCATCAAAAATTAATTCTTTGACATTGTAATTATATGAATTAATCAAGCTATCTGCATTATATAGCTTTGATGTTCTATCAGTTGAACATGCTTCCTTATCTTTAAATTCTGTTTCCTCAATTGGAGTAAACGCTGAAAAATAGGTTCTTTTTAAATCGGACTTTTTGTATATCTTTTCCATTCTACTCAATATTTCCTTGTCGGTTTCGTTGTTTGCACCAACTATCAATTGTGTTGTATGAGTAGAATTTGGGTATGTTGTACTTTTGTTTTGTAGAGAATTTATCCAGGATAATCTTTTCAAAATATCTTTATTGTAATCTTTTGTGGATGACAATTCGGCAAGTCCTGAAGGTGTTGCTGCTTCAATATTGATACTGACCCGATTAGCAAGGGCCATTGCTCTTTTAATTGCATCTCTACTTGCTCCAGGTATGACTTTAAGATGAATATAATCATCATAACCGTATTTTATTCTAAGTAGACTCACGGTTTCTATTTGTTTTTCCATAGTTGAGTCTATATCATCTGAAATACCTGAACTTAAAAATAAACCGTTTACTAATCCTCTATTATAATATCCAAGAAATGCTTTTGCAAGTTCTTCAGGTGATAATTCTAGTCTTGTAAAGTTTCTTTTTGCTTGGTTAATGCAGTATTTACAGTCATTTTTACATTTATTGCTCATGAGTGTTTTGAAAAGGGGAATTTTACATCCATTATGGCCTATTGCTTCATAAATTCCTGGTAAATTTATCTGAGAACTCTTATGATGACTAACGTAGTCACATAAGTCATATTGGGCTGAATCTGTAAGAATTTTCATCTTTTCTAATGTACTCATAGTAATCAATATATTTTATTTTATTTGCAATATAAACTTTTTATTTAAAGGAATGTTTATTTTACATAATATTATAATAGTTATAAATTAAATATATATTAATGATTAATTTAATTGTGTGATTAAATGAAAAGTGATAGTGTAAAAAAAGGAATTCAAAGAGCTCCACACAGATCTCTTTTAAGAGCTTGTGGTCTCGATGATGATGATTTTAAAAAACCATTTATTGGTATTGCAAATAGTTTTACAGACATCGTACCTGGTCATATCCATTTAAAAGAACTTGTTGAATTCGTTAAAGAAGGTATTATTTCTGCTGGTGGTATTCCATTTGAATTTGACACAATGGCAATCTGTGATGGAATCAGTATGAACCATGAGGGTATGAAATATTCCTTGCCTTCTAGAGAAATCATTGCAGCTACTGTTGAAAGTATGACTAAAGGACATGCTTTTGATGGACTTGTATTGATTCCAAGCTGTGATAAAGTGGTTCCTGGAATGATTATGGGTGCAACCAGAGTAGATGTTCCATCAATTGTTGTTACTGGTGGACCAATGGTTTCTGGTGAATATAAAGGTAAACCTGCTGATTTAATTACTGTATTTGAAGCAGTTGGTGCTTGTTCTGCTGGTAAAATGTCTGAAGAGGAAGTAACTGAACTTGAAAAATGTGCTTGTCCTGGTGCTGGAAGCTGTTCAGGTTTATTTACCGCAAATACAATGGCTTGTATTACTGAAACATTAGGTTTATCCCTTCCAACTTGTGCAACCACTCATGCAAGAACTGAAGAAAACAATCAAATTGCATTAAAATCAGGTAAACAAATTGTTAAACTCGTTGAAGAAGACATTAAACCATCTGATATCTTAACTCAAGAATCATTTAACAATGCTATTGCAGTTGATATGGCATTAGGTGGATCTTCCAATACTGCTCTTCACATCCCTGCTCTTGCAAGTGAAGTTAAAGGTTTGTCTGTTGATTTAGAATTATTCGATAAAATTTCAAGAAATGTGCCTCATATTGCTCTTATTTCTCCTGCTGGTGAAGATTCAATGATGGATTTACACTTAGCTGGTGGTATTCAAGCTGTATTAAAAACATTAGGCGATAAAATTGATACTAATCAGTTAACAGTAACCGGTAAAACAATTAAAGAAAACTTGGAGACTGTTGAAAATAAAAATACTGATGTTATCCATACTTTGGATAATCCTGTCCATGAAGATGGTGGAATTGCAATCTTAAAAGGTAATCTTGCACCAAATGGAAGTGTAGTCAAAAAAGGCGCTGTTGCAGACCACTTGTTACATCTTAAAGGACCTGCAAAAGTATACAACTGTGAAGAAGATGTCACAAAAGCAATATTTAACCATGAAATCGAAGAAGGGGACATTGTTGTAATCAGATACGAAGGACCAAAAGGAGGTCCAGGTATGAGAGAAATGTTAAACCCAACTTCAGCTCTCGCTGGTATGAACATCAAAGATGTAGGTTTAATTACTGACGGTAGATTCTCTGGAGGAACAAGAGGACCTTGTATAGGTCACGTATCTCCTGAAGCAATGGAAGATGGTCCAATTGCAGCTGTACAAAATGGAGATATCATAGAAATTGACATTGCTAACAGGTCTATTAATGTAGAACTTTCAGATGAAGAAATTGAAGAAAGATTAAAATCAGTCAAACATCCTGAAAGAGATTTAGATGGCTGGTTAAGATTATATCAAAAATTAGTTCACTCTGCTGATACAGGTGCTATTTTAAGGTAGTTTTAAAATGGAAATATTAAGATATGCTGACATTGATTTAGTGGAAACTATCAAAAGATCAGAAGAAGACGTAAATAAGGTTTTAGACATTGTTTCAGATATTTTGGACAATGTTAAAAACAATCAGGATAAAGCTATTCGTGAGTATACTGAAAAATTTGATGGAGTTACAATAGAAGATTTGAAAGTATCTGAAGATGAAATTAAAGAGGCTTATGATACTTTAGATGACGAGTTACTTGTCGCTTTAAAACAAGCAGCTGCAAATATTGAAAAATTCCATAAAAAACAAATTCCTGGTGAATGGGAAATTGAAGTAAATCCTGGAATTGTTGCAGGTCAAATCGTAAGACCAATAAATTCTGCTGGATGTTACATTCCTGGAGGAAGAGCAGCTTATCCTTCATCAATTTTAATGACTGTTATTCCTGCTAAAATTGCAGGTGTTAAAAAGGTTGTATGTGTTACACCTCCACAAAAAGACGGTAAAATTTTAGATGCAATTCTTGTTGCAGCGGATATTGCTGGTGCTGATGAAATCTATAAAGTTGGAGGAGCACAGGCTATTGCAGGACTCGCTTATGGAACTGAATCCATTCCTCGTGTAGAAAAAATTGTAGGTCCGGGAAATATATTCGTTACTGCAGCTAAGAAATTAGTTTATGGTCAAGTTGACATTGAATTCCCTGCAGGTCCATCTGAAGTTTTAATCCTTGCTGATGATACTGCAAATCCAGAATTTTTAGCAACTGATATTTTGGCACAAGCAGAACATGACCCTAATGCATCATGTTTCTTAGTCACTGACTCTGAAGATTTAGCTCTTAAAACTGATGAATTCGTAAAACAATTAACTGAAATTGCTCCTAGACGTGAAATCATTGAAGAATCATTATCTAAAAGTGGAAAAATTATTATCACTAACACTTTTGAAGAAGCTATTCATGTTACAAATGAGTATGCTCCGGAACATTTAATCATTACCACTAAAGATGATGATGAAACATTGTCACAAGTCAACAATGCAGGTTCAATATTTTTAGGTTCCTATTCTCCAGTAGCAGCGGGAGACTATGGGTCTGGAACTAACCACGTTCTTCCAACAGGTGGGGGAGCTAAAATGTATTCAGGTTTATCTACTGAAGCATTCATTAAAAAACCGACTGTTCAAAGGATTACAAAAGATGGTCTTAAAGACTTATCTAAAACTTCAGTACCAATTGCGGAATATGAAGGATTCTTTGCACATGCAAATTCATTTAAAACTAGATTAAGAGATGAATAAATGGATTATGAAAAAGTTAATATGGATGAACAAACGGAAGAAGATTTAATTTACTATGCTCACGAAACAGAGTTAATTTTTAAATTAAATCATACTTTACCAAGATCTGATGAGTATATTGAAATTATGAATGAATTACTGGATTTGGATGAAAATTCATTTGTAATGGCACCTATTGCAGGTGCTGCATTAAATAAGGTTAAAATTGGTAAAAATGTTTATATTAACTCTAATAGTCTTTTGATGGCTCGTGGTGGAATAACAATTGAAGATGATGTGTTAATCGCCGCAAATGTTCAATTGTTATCAAATAATCATGATGAGTATGAACGTAATATTTTAACATGCAAACCAATTCATATTAAAAAAGGAGCTTGGATTGGTGCTGGTGCATCTATTCTTCCAGGAGTAACAATTGGTGAAAATGCTATTGTTGGAGCCAGTGCAGTTGTTACAAAAGATGTTGGGGACTGTGAAGTTGCTGTTGGTGTTCCAGCAAAGGTTGTTAAAACATTAGACAAAACTAAATTTAAAGAATAAATTTTATTTTTTAAATTCTTTCTTTTTTTACATATATTTATTAAACATTAAAACATAAATTACATTTATAATGAAAGTTTTATCATTATTTTTATTTTTATAACCGAGGTGAATAATTTGCAAGGTTTATTAAATGACTGGAGAAGAACTCATTACGCTAAAGAAACTACCCCAGAAATTGCAGGTAGTGACGTTACCATCATGGGGTGGGTACATGAAATCCGTGACTTAGGTGGAATTATCTTTGTAATTATCAGAGATGTTACTGGTAGAGTTCAATTAACCGCTCCAAGTAAAAAAGTAGAAGCAGAAATATTAGAAGATATTAGAAAATTCAGAAAAGAATCCGTTGTTGCTATTAAAGGATTAGTTCAAGAAGCTCCAAAAGCACCAAATGGTGTGGAAATTATTCCTAAAGAAATTAAAGTATTAAACTTATCCAATCAACCTTTACCAATGGATCCTACTGAAAAAGTTCAAGCTGGAATCGATACCAGATTAGATTCAAGATTCATTGATTTAAGAAAAGAAAATGTTTCAGCAATTTTCAAAATCAAAGGTCAAATGTTCCATACCATCAGAGATTACTTCTATGATAATGGATTTTATGAAATTAACACTCCTAAACTTGTAGCTTCCGCTACTGAAGGAGGAACAGAATTATTCCCAATTACTTACTTTGAAAAAGAAGCATTCTTAGGACAATCCCCTCAATTATACAAACAAATGATGATGGGTGCTGGAATGGACAAAGTATTCGAAATTGGTCAAATTTTCAGAGCAGAAGAACATGATACTTTAAGACACTTAAATGAAGCGGTTTCCATCGATGCAGAAGCTTCCTTCATGGACGATGTTGATGTAATGAAAGTATTAAATGATATGCTCATTAACGTCTTAACTGATATCAATGATAAATGTGCTGATGAATTAGCTGTTTTAGGACGTGAATTAGAAGTACCTAAAGGAAACTTCCCAGTTGTAACCTACGACGAAGCAGTTGATATTGTTAACTCTCGTGGAGTAGAAATGGAATGGGGAGAAGACTTATCTCGTGAAGCTGAAAAAGCATTAGGAGACACTATGGGTGGATTCTACTTCTTAACCGAATGGCCATCTGCAATTAAACCATTCTATGTAATGCCTCAAGAAGGAGACGAAAAATACTCCCATGCTTTCGATTTAATGTACAACAACTTAGAGTTATCTTCCGGTGCTACTCGTGTACACCAATACGATTTACTCGTAAAACAAATCGAAGAAAGAGGATTAAACCCTGCTGGATTTGGAAGCTATCTTAAAGCATTTGAATACGGTATGCCTCCTCACGCAGGTTGGGGTGTAGGTGCTGATAGATTAACTATGGTACTTACTGGATCTGAAAACATCCGTGAATGTGTACTCTTCCCTAGAGACAGACACAGATTAACCCCTTAATTTCTTTTCTTTTTTTAGATATTATGGATGAATATGAAATAGCTGTTATTGGCGGCGGACCAGCGGGAATCATGGCGGCAATTGCTGCAAGTCAGAATTCCTCAAGCGTTATATTGCTTGAAAAAAACTCTAAACTAGGTCGTAAACTCTTAATGAGTGGTGGTGGTAGGTGTAATATTACCAATGCAAAACCGATAAAAAAGCTATTAAAATTCTATCCTCAAAAAAATTTTTTAAAGCACTCTTTTTATACACTTACTAATGAAAAATTACTCTCATTTTTTGAAAATAAAGGATTAAATTTCATTGAAGAAGATAATAATAGAATATTTCCTGAAAGTGAGAAATCTAAGGATGTTCTTAATATTCTAATAGATTACCTGAAAGATGTAGTTATAAGTTATAACTTTGAAGTTAAAAGTATAAGTGAAGATTTTGTTATTAATGATAAGTTAAAAGCAGACAAGATTATTATTGCAACAGGGGGTATGACTTACCCGCAAACAGGTTGCAATATTGGGAATTATTCTCTTACTGAACAGCCATTGACAGACATCAAATATGGCCTATCTCCTTTAATTACAGCGAAAGATTTGTCAAGTATTGCTGGTGTAACGTTGTATGATGTTGTTATAAGTTATAAGAAAACTAAGGTTCGAGGTAATGTTTTAATTTCACATGTTGGGATGACAGGTCCCGGAATAATTGATTTGAGTAATGAAATCTCAGAAGTTATAAGTTATAACTTATTAGAAAAGGAAAATCCTGATATTAATTTTAATATTGCTATAGATTTATGTCCTGATTTCACACGTGAGGAGTTAAATGAAAAATTTAATCAAGATTTTAAAGGAAAAGCAATGATTAAAAACTATTTGAAGCAATTCTTAACAAATAGATTCATAGACTTCTTTTTAAATGAAACGGGTATTGATGGTGAAACTCAATTGTCCAGAGTCAATAAAAAAAGTAAAAACAGATTAATCGAAAATTTAAAAAGGTTTTCATTTGAAATAACTGGTTTTAATGGGGATTTGGCTAAAGTGACTGTTGGAGGTATTGATTTAACTAATATAAATTCAAAAACTATGGAATCAACTGTTGTTCCTAATTTATACTTTGCAGGTGAAGTTTTGGATGTTCATGGTCCAACAGGAGGATATAATTTAAAAATTGCCTTTTCAACTGGATATCTAGCAGGTTTATCTGCAAGTGATAAATAATTTTTACTTAATTTTTCATCTTTTTTTATAAATAATCAAAATATTTAACATATATTTAATCCAAAAATTAATCTATGACAGACAAAATGTTCATGGGTGCATCAACTAAACAAGGTTTGGATATTGCTAATAAAAGTAGAGAAATTATCCGTGGTCTTATTGGAGATGATGTCAAAGATTTAAATCCTGCTGAAAGGGATATTGTTGAAAGGATTGTTCATTCAACAGCAGATCCCGAATATGCAAAACTAGTAAAAATTAGTCCTGATTTTGTAGATGTGGCTATGACGTCCCTAAAAAATAATGAAACTATTTTAACTGATATTAATATGGTTAAATATGGTATTACAAGATATGATGGGGAAGTTGAGTGTTATATCAGAAATGAAGAAGTAATTAAAATAGCTAAAGAAAATCAGATTACAAGGGCAGCTGCTGCAATGCGTTATGCTGCATCAAATGATTTTGAAGGTATTGTAGTTTCTGGAAATGCTCCAACTGCTGTTTTTGAAGCTATGGACTTATACGAAAAAGGTGAAATGAATCTTAAAGCTATTGTAGGAGTTCCTGTTGGTTTTGTCGGTGCTGCTGATTCAAAAGAAGCTCTACATAATTCCAATATTCCTAATGTTATTGTTGAAGGACCTAAAGGTGGAACACCAATTGCAGTTGCTTGTGTAAATTCATTAATACAACATTTATAGTGTGATAAAATGAATTCTGAAGAATTATTCAATGAATCTAAAAATTATTTCCCTGGAGGAGTAAATTCTCCTGTACGTGCTTTTAAACCTTATCCATTTTTTGTTAAAAGTGCTGGAGGTTCAAAACTTACTGATGAAGATGGAAAAACTTACATTGATCACTGTTTAGCATATGGTCCATTAATATTAGGACACGCTAACCCTAAAGTTGTAAGAGAAGTATCTAATCAATTAACTATTGGTAGTGCATATGGTGCTCCAACTGAAAATGAAATTACTCTTGCAAAAGAAGTTATTGATAGGGTTCCATCAGCTGAAATGGTAAGATTCTGTAATAGTGGTACTGAAGCTACTATGAGTGCAATAAGATTAGCACGTGGTTTTACTGGTCGTGACAAAATTGTTAAATTTGAAGGAGCATATCATGGAGCACATGATTATGTATTAGTTAAAGGTGGATCTGGTGCTGCAACTTTACCTGATAGTGCAGGTATTCCAGTCGATACCACTAAAAATACTTTATCTGTTCCATTCAATGATGAAGAAGCTTTGACAGAGTTAATTGAAAAAGAAGGAGAAAATATTGCTTGTATCATCATGGAAGTTGTTATGGGTAATGTTGGTTGTATTGAACCAAAACCAGGATTTTTAGAATTTATTAGAAAAATTACAGAAGAAAATGACATAGTTTTAATTTTTGATGAAGTTATCACTGGTTTTAGAGCTTCAAGAGGTGGAGCTCAAGAATATTATGGTGTTACTCCTGATTTAACCACTCTTGGTAAAATTGTTGGTGGTGGACTTCCTATGGGTGCTTTCTGTGGTAAAAAGGAAATCATGGAATTGATTGCTCCTAATGGTCCTGTTTATCAGGCAGGTACTTTTGCAGGAAATCCTATATCTGTTCAAGCAGGTATTTCTACTTTAACTCAATTGGACGAAGTATTTTACAAAGAGTTAGACAGAAAAGGTAAGTTCCTTAGAGGAAATATACAATCCATAATCGATGATGAAGAATACAACATCCAACCGGTTGGACTTGCATCAATGTTCCAAATTTATTTCAATCCTGCACCAGTTTACAATTATGCTGATGCTCAAGAATCTGACAGAAAACAATTCTTAAGATATTTCAAATCCTTGTTAAAACAAGGTGTATTTATTCCACCATCTCAATTTGAATGTAACTTTATTTCAAATGCTCATAGTATGGAAGATATACAAACAACCTCCGATGCTATTGAAATTGCTTTAAAAGAGGCATTTAGAAAAAGAAGAAGGTAATTTAAAATGGAAATTGATTTTAAAGAAATTGCATCATATGTAGTTATTCTTATTATAGTTCTAATCGCTGCCCAACACTTGAATGTGGTAGTATCTGGAAGTATGGAACCTGCATTTTACAGAGGGGACATTGTTCTTGTTGAAAAGGCAGATTTTTTAGGCATTAATGAGTTCAATGCAAGTGATGTTAAAGTTGGTGATGTAGTTGTTTATGATGCAGCTTGGTATGACCAACCAGTTATCCATAGAATTATTAATATTACAGATAT
Organism: Methanobrevibacter sp.; assembly: GCA_022775905.1. Classification (NCBI taxonomy): domain Archaea; kingdom Methanobacteriati; phylum Methanobacteriota; class Methanobacteria; order Methanobacteriales; family Methanobacteriaceae; genus Methanobrevibacter; species Methanobrevibacter sp. The sequence goes on along the minus strand of JALFJX010000004.1, from coordinate 2,067 downwards.
TAACGGAACTACGATGTATGTAATTAAAGGGGACAATAATGATTCTCCTGATCCGTATTATGTTACTTCAAGCCAAATTAAAGAAAAAGTTGTAACAGTAGACGATAATTTAGTCGTAATTCCAAAAATTGGTTATCTTTCCCTTTGGTTAAGAGGGTTATAATTATTATTAAGGTGAGTTAATGTATTTCGAAATTGAAAAGCAAGCTATTGATGCTATTAACAAAGCATTAGATCAATATGACGTAGATGTTGATAGAGATTTTAAATTAGAATTTCCACCTAACCCAAATTTAGGTGATTTAGCAAGTACAATTGCATTTGCACTTACTAAAAAATTAAAAACTTCTCCTCCTGAAGTTGCAAAAGGTTTAGTTGAAAAAATTGAAGTACCTGAAATATTCTCCAAAGTACAAAACTTTGGACCTTATGTAAATTTCTTCATTGACTATTCTAAATTCTCAAAATTGTTATTGGAAAAAGTTGATGAAAACTACGGACAACTTCCAGCATATGGTGAAAAAATTGTCTTAGAACACACTTCAGCTAATCCAAATGGACCATTACACATTGGTCACATCAGAAACTCCATTTTTGGAGATTCTTTATCAAGATTATTAAAATTAGCAGGAAGAGATGTCATAACACAATATTATGTAAATGATATGGGAAGACAAATTGCTATTATCGTATGTGGTATTACTGAATGTGGTTTAAAAATCGAAGACTATGAAGGAGATAAAATAGACCACAAAATTGGAAAATTATACTTCGATGCAAACAAAACTGTTGAAGAAGATCCTGCTTTAAATGCTAAAGTTGATGAATTAATCCAAAAATACGAAGAAGGTGCTGACGAAGAATTGAACAAAGTCTTTGAAGATGTAGTTTCCAAATGTATTTCCGGAATGAAAGAATCTCTTTTAAGAATGAACATTGTCCACGATGACTTCGTATGGGAAGGTCAATTCGTAAGAAGCGGAGAAGTCAATGACCTTGTAAATTACATCCAAAAAGAAGGATTTGCAAGACAAGAAGAAGTAATGTTCATTGATTTGACTGATTTCAATATTGAAAAAGAGTTTGTACTTAGAAGATCAAACGGAACTTCTCTTTATTCCACAAGAGATTTAGCATATCACAAATACAAAGCTACTTTAGGTGATACTGTACTTGATATCTTAGGTTCAGACCACAAATTAGCAGCTAAACAAATCAAAGTTATTTTTGAAGAAATCTTAAGATTAGAAGCACCTGAAGTAATCTTTTACGAGTTTATTACTCTTCCAGAAGGTTCAATGTCTACCAGAAGAGGTAAATTTGTATCTGTTGATGAATTGATTGATGAAGCAGTATCTCGTGCTCATGATGAAATCAAATCCAGAAACCCTGATTTGTCTGAAGAAGAAATTGCACCAATGGCTGAAGATATTGGTGTTGGAGCTATCAGATTCTTCATTGCTAAATTATCCCCTGAAAAACACTTAACTTTCAAATGGGATGAAGCTTTAAGCTTTGAAAGAGGTTGTGCATCTATCCAATATGCTCATGCAAGAGCATGCAAATTACTTGCAAAATCAGGTAAAGATATCAGCGCATTAGAAGTTAGTGATAACTGGGTTCCTAATGAAGATGAACAAGAATTAGTAAGACAAATAGCTAAATTCCCACAAGTTGTTGAAGATTGTGCGAACAAACAAAGAGTTCACAATATTACTCAATACTGTCAAGATTTAGCTGGTTCATTTAATAAATTCTACAAATCACAACAAGTTATTGGTTCTGATGTAGAAGATACTAGATTAATTTTAGTCGATAGGGCTAAAACTACTATTAAAAATGCTTTAGATATTTTAGGTGTTGTTGCACCTGAAAAAATGTAGATGGGTTTTTAACTCATCTTTAATTTCTTTTTTTAAAATTAAAGGCTTTGTAGAAATCCTTATTTTTCTTGAATTTGTGTTGTTCTGTAAATGTTGTAAATTGTGTTTTTGAGTTTTGTTTCTTTATTGGATAGTTGTAGACTTCTGCTTCTATTGGTTCCATTGAATATTCTTTTGATTACAC